>JAXDLD010000449.1:0-4970 GCA_034666805.1 Acidobacteriota bacterium | reverse complement strand
CACGACGCCGGCCAGATCGCCACCGCGGTGGCCAGCGCGCGCGCCCTCGACGAGGCCAAGGCGCGCGCCCAGGCCCTGGCGGAGATCGATCGCGCCACGACGGCGTTCTTCAGCAACGTCAGCCATGAGTTCCGCACCCCCCTGACCCTGATGCTGGGACCGACCGAGGAGGCGCTGGCGGAAGGGGAGACGCTGCCGGCGGAGGACCGGAGGCGCTGGCAGCTCGTCCACCGCAACGGGCTCCGCCTGCTGAAGCTCGTCAACACGCTCCTCGACTTCTCCCGCATCGAGGCGGACCGGGTGCAGGCGGTCTTCGAGCCGGTCGACCTGGCCGCCTACACGGCGGAGCTCGCGAGCGTCTTCCGCTCGGCGATCGAGAAGGCCGGGATGCGGCTGATCCTCGACACCCCTCCCCTGCCGGAAACGGTCTTCGTCGACCGCGACATGTGGGAGAAGATCGTCTTGAACCTGGTCTCGAACGCCTTCAAGTACACCCTGGAGGGCGAGATCGAGGTGTCGCTCCGGGCCGACGGCGGCTCGGCCGTCCTCGCGGTCCGGGACACCGGGACGGGGATTCCCGAGACGGAGCTGCCGAAACTCTTCGACCGCTTCTACCGGGTCGAGGGGGCGCGGGGACGGACCCACGAGGGGACGGGCATCGGCCTCGCCCTGGTCCAGGAGCTGGCCCGGCTCCACGGCGGGACCGTGGCGGTCGAGAGCGTCTTTGGGTCGGCGGCGACGGGGAGCACCTTCACGGTCACGATCCCGCTCGGCAAGGAGCACCTGCCGGCCGAGCGCATCGGCGCCGCCCGGACTCTGCCGTCCACGAACCTCGGGGCGCAGCCGTTCGCCGAGGAGGCGCTGCTGCTGGCGAGCGCCGACCGGGAGCCGAGCGAGCCGGAGGTGCCGTCCGCTCCTCCCGCCGGGGAGGAGGCCGCCCGGATCCTCCTGGCGGACGACAACGCCGACATGGGGGATTACGTGCGCCGCCTGCTCGCCGGGCGCTACGAGGTGGAGCTGGTGGCCGACGGCGAGGCCGCCCTGGCCGCCGCCCGCCTGCGGCCGCCGGACCTCGTCTTGACCGACGTGATGATGCCCCGCCTGGACGGCTTCGGCCTGCTGCGCGAGCTGCGCGCCGATCCGCGGACGAGCACCATCCCCGTCATCCTGCTCTCCGCCCGGGCCGGCGAGGAGTCGCGGGTCGAAGGGCTGGAGCGGGGGGCCGACGACTACCTGATCAAGCCGTTCAGCGCCCGCGAGCTGATCGCCCGGGTGGGGGCGCATCTCGAGATGGCACGGGTCCGCAAGCAGGCCGAGGCCGAGCTCGAACGGCTCCTCGCGAGCGCCACCGAGGCCCGCCAGCAGGCCGAGGCCGCCAACCGGATCAAGGACGAGTTCCTGGCCACCGTCTCGCACGAGCTGCGGACGCCCTTGAACGCCATCTTGGGCTGGGTGCAGCTGCTCCAGGTGAGCCACTACGACGAGGAGAGCACCCGCCGGGCCTTAGCGACGATCGAGCGCAACGCGCGGGCCCAGAACCAGCTCATCGAGGACCTCTTGGACGTCTCGCGGATCATCTCCGGCAAGCTCCGCCTGGACGTCCGCCCGGTGGACCTCCTGGTCGTCGTACAGGCGGCAATCGAGGTCGTAAGACCCACGGCCGAGAACAAGGGGGTGCGCATCCAGGCCATCCTCGACCCTCTCCCGGGGCCGGTCTCCGGCGACCCCGGCCGCCTGCAGCAGATCGTCTGGAACGTGCTGGCGAACGCCATCAAGTTCACCCCCAAGGGGGGCCGGGTCCAGGTGCGGCTCGAACGGGTGAACTCGCACGTGGAGATCGTCGTCTCGGACACCGGGATCGGCATCAAGCCCGAATTCAAGCCCTATGTCTTCGAACGCTTCCGGCAGGCGGACGCCTCCAGCTCGCGCTCCTATGGCGGCCTGGGGCTGGGCCTCGCGATCGTCCGCCACCTGGTCGACCTCCATGGCGGCACGGTGCGGGCCGAGAGCGCCGGCGAGGGCCAGGGAGCGACCTTCGTCATCGGCCTGCCCTTGACGATCGTGCACGCTCCGCTGGAGTCGGCGCCCCGGGTGCATCCCACCGCCAGCGCCGGCCTCTCCTTCACCCCGTCGCCGGTGCTCGCCGGCATCCGGGTGCTGATCGTCGACGACGAGCCCGACGCGCGAAGCCTGATCGCCGCCATCCTTGAGCAGTGCAACGCCGCGGTCACGATCGCCAGCTCGGCGCGGGAAGCCTTGGCGCTCCTCGAACGGGAGGCGGTGGACGTGGTCGTCTCCGACATCGAGATGCCGGGGGAGGACGGCTACTCGTTCATCCGCAAGATGAGGGAGCGCGAGGTGGAGTGGCAGCGCTGGGTCCCCGCCGTGGCGCTCACCGCCTACGCCCGGGCCGAGGACCGCCACCGGGCGATCGTCGAGGGCTACCAGATCCACGTCCCCAAGCCGGTCGAGCCCGCCGAGCTCGTGGCGGTGATCGCCAACCTCGCCGGCCGGCCCGGGCGAGTCCCGGTGAGTCAGGATTGAAGCGGGATTAGAGCAGGGGCGGCTTCCAGTCGGCCGGCCGGAGCGCCTCGACGCCCTCGACCGGGGTGGAAGGCGCTGCCGGAGACGGCTCCGGCGCTGAAGCGGAGGGAGCAGGAGGAGCGGTAGGCGCGGCGGCCGGCAGGGTCTCCCCCAGCTCGGCGGCGAGGATGCGGACCCGGTCGTTCCCCACCCCCAGGGCGACGGCCTTCTTGAACCACTTGCGGGCCTCCCGGTTGTTGCCGGAGGCCTTGGCCCAGATCCCCATGGCGGCGTAGGGCTCGGCGTTGCCGCCGTAGAGGCGGAGAGCCTTCTTATAAAAAGAGTGCGCCTCGTCGAGCCGCTTGTGGGCGAGCGACAGGTCGCCCAGGTTGAGCAGGTTGTAGGGGTTGCGGCTCCCCACCTTGCCGGTCAGGGCGAGCAGCTCGTCGGCCTCCTGGGTCCGGCCCCGCATCCGGAGGACCGAGGCGAGGTTCTCGTAGGCGGAGACGGCTTCGGGATCGAGCTCCAGGGCCTTCCGGTAGGCGGCCTCGGCGCCCGAGGAATCGCCGTTCCGGCGCAGAGCCACCCCGAGGTTGATCCAGCCGCGGGAGAGCTCCGGATCGAGGGCGACCGCGATCCGCAGCCAGCCCAGGGCCTCCTGCTGCTTGCCCGCCCGCAGCAGCTCGCCGCCGCGGTTCGAGTAGTAGAGGGCGATCGCCGTCTGGTCCGAGATCTGCCGGATCCCCCGGTAGTTGGCGACCGGGGCCGCCGAGAAGTCGAGGATCCGGGTCTCCCGGCCGTTCCCGTAGCCGGCGCTGATGTGCCCGGAGACCACCACCAGGTCCCCCTCCTTCTCGAACTTCTGGATGTCGTCCACGTCGAGGTAGAAGACCGGCACCCCGACCTCGCGCGCCATGCCCACGAAAAGGTTGGTGAAGGCCAGGCAGTTGGCGTGACGGCGGTCGAAGGCCTCGGCCGCGGTGCCCGTGAAGTGCGCCTCGTAGGTGAGGTTCAGCCGGTTGGGATCGAGGAGCGCCTTCAAGAGGAGCTGCAGGCGGTCCTCGGGCGGCGCCCCCTCGGGCACCATCCGGTGCACCCACTCCTTCATCTCCGGGGTCAGCTCATAAGGCAGCACGACGGCCGCCGGATCGATGCCGCGCGAGCGGAGCAGCCTCGCCAGGTCCGAGCGGTCGAGCGAGCGCAGCCCCGTACTGGCACAGGCTCCCAAGAAGGTCGAGAGGACGAGGAGGGCCCCCAGGGCGCTCCGAAGGCCGGCACGCGGGGAGAGGGCCATGGCGCGCTTCAGGTCGCCCCGACCGGACGCCGGCGGAAGGCGATCCTCTTGACCCCGAAGTAGAGGAGGAGGACGAGGGCGAGCACCGTCAGGACCGGCACGGCGATGGCGAGCACCGAGAGGAGGGCTGAGCCCGCAGCCTCGACGGTCGAGACGACCGGGTTGCCGAACCCGCCCGTGGTCAAGGTCGAGACCCCCCGCGCCGCCGTCGTCACCCCCTGGAACACGGCCGCCGTGCCGCCCCCGGCGAGGAGGGCGAGGCTCCAGTGCAGGAACGGGCTCGCGTGACCGATCGACGAGGCGGTGACGAGGGTGCCGGCGACGACCGCCGTCGGCGCCGCGATGACATCTAAGAGGTGGTCGACCCAGGGGATGTAGTAGCCGGCGATCTCGATCAGGGTGGCGACCCCGAAGGCGATCGTGGCCGGCTTCGAGCCGAGCCAGGCGAAGCCGTGGGCGAGCTCCATGTGCCCCGTCTGGGCGGCGACCGAGAGGACCAGGAGCGGCACGAAGACCCGGAAGCCGCAGGCCGCCGCGAGCCCGACGCCGACCATGACGCTCAGCAAGGTATCCATGGGGGAAGTTTACACCCAGGCCCCGCCCCCGCTAGTCTTGCCTTCGCTAAAGATCGTCATCCTGAGGCGAGGGACGAGCCGAAGGATCTGGGCGGGGGAAGGAGAACGCAGGGCGGGAAGCTCCCCCACCCAGATCCTTCAGTCGCTAGGGCTCCTTCAGGATGACGTCCTGAGAGGGGATCTCTCCCCTACAACGGCTCAGGAATCGAGGTTGCGGTTGATGAAGCTCTCGAACGCCGACTTCGGCATCGCCCCCAGCATGCGGTCGGCCATCTGGCCGCCCTTGAAGAGGATGAAGGTCGGGATGCTCGAGACCTGGAACTTGTAGGCGGTCTGCTGGTTCTCGTCGACGTTCAACTTGGCGATCCGGACCTTCCCGTCCATCTCGTCGGCGATCTCGTCGAGGACCGGCGCCACCATCCGGCAGGGACCGCACCAGGTCGCCCAGAAGTCCACCAGGACCGGCACGTCGGACTTCAGGACCTCGTCCTCGAAGCTCGTATCACTGATCGTCACGATCTTGTCGCTTGCCATAGGATTCTCCATCTCCCTTAAGAGAACGGGACCGAAAAGCCCCG
>JAXDLD010000448.1:0-7063 GCA_034666805.1 Acidobacteriota bacterium | reverse complement strand
CCGCCGTGCGCGAGCCGGAGGAGGCCGGCCGAAACCAGGTAGTCGAGCGGCGGCTGGTAGCTCTCGTAATCGAGGCCCCGGTAGGAGAGGGGAGGCAGGGCGCCGGTCGCGACGACCCGGTTGACATAGGCGAGGTGCGCCGGCTCGTCGGGGGCCTCGCCGAGGGGGATCACCCCGGCATACCCCGCCCCCAGGGCGAGGGAGAGGAGGGCGAGGAGGAGCGCCGGGCGGACCCTCATCCCCGCGGTTTAGTCATAGCCGAGCTTGCCCTTGGCCTCGCCGATCGTCTCCTTGATCCCGGCGATCGAGAGCGCCGCCGGCTCGCCGCCCCGGCCTTCCGGGTAGAGGCTCAGGCGGTAGAGCGGGTAGGCCTCGGTCCGCAGGTGGGCGAGGGTCTGGTGGCCGCTGCGGACGGCGCGCTCGTGGCGGAGAGCGGCGACGTCGACCGGGGCGACGACGATCTTCTCCCCCGGGCCGGGGTCGGCCTGGGCGAGGATCCGCCCCTCGAAGTCGACCACCATGCTGCCCCCCGGCCAGGAGAACGGCGGGTAGTGAGAGAGGCTCGCCGCCTGGTTGGCGGCCACCACGTAGGCGATGTTCTCCAGCGCCCGGCAGCGGTTGACGACCGTCCACCAGTCCATGGGCGGGGTGGCGCCCCAGGGGTCCATGTAGGCGGAGACCCGGATCAGGACCTCGGCGCCGTTGGCGGTGAGCTGGCGGAGGACCTCGGGGAAGAGCCAGTCGTAGCAGATCGCCACCCCCAGGTTGCCGATCGCGGTCTTCGCCACCGGAAACATCTCCTCGGCGTAGCCCGGGACGTCGTGCGGCGAGGCATGCACCTCCCAGGGGATCCACGGGTTGACCTTCCGATACTTGGTGAGGATCCCCTCGGGACCGACAAGGCAGGTGGTGTTGAAGACCACCCCGGGGTAGCGGTCGTCGCGCTCGAGGAAGGTGCCGGTCTGCACCCAGATTCCGTACTCCTTGGCCTTCTCCTCGTAACGCGCGGTATGCTCGTTGGGGACCGGGATCGCCAGCTTGTCGAGGAGCTCGCGGACGGTCGGGTAGACCGGGGCGGCGTGGGCGAACTCCGGGAAGACGACGAGCTTTACCGGCAGGAAGGGCGAGTAGCCCTCGACCGCCTGGGAGAGCAGGGCGAGCATGCGGTCGACGTGGCGCTTGATGCCGGAGCGCTCCGCGGGGTTGCCGAAGTCGGTCTGGATCGCGGCGGCGGCGTAGCGGAGCCTGTCGTCGGCAGCCATGGCGTTCCCTCCTGGGTCGATCGCGGCGCGACGATAGCATGGGTAGAGAGGAGACGATGATGCCCCGGAAGATCGCGCTCGTCTCCGATCCCGACAGCCTCGCGGCTGCCCTGGCGGCGCGGCTCGGCCGCTCCGGAGAGGTCGCAGCCCTCCCCGCCGACCTTGCCGGAGACGCCGCGGCGCTCGCCGCGCTGGCGGCGCTGGCGCCGGATGTCCTCGTCTACCGTCCGCGGCGGGATCGGCGGGATGGGCGGGGCGGCCCCGACCTCGACCTGGCGGCCGGCGTCCTCGGGGCCCTGGCTGCCCATGTCTCCGGCACCTCCAGCACCTCCAGCACCGCGGCCTGGCCGGCGCGGCTCGTCCTGCTGTCGAGCGCCGAGGTCTACGAGCCCAGCTACGAGAACCCGGGCCTGACGCCCGAGCCGCCGGCGCTCTTCCCACGCCGCCTGGGCCCCCTCGCCCGGAGCTGGGCCGAGCTGGAGGAGCGGGCGGCGGCCTTAGGGGGGAGGCTCACCATCCTGCGCCCGGCCGCGGTCGCCGCCCCCGACTCCCCGGACTTCCTCTCCCGTCTGCTGCGCCGCCGGCTCGCCTTCTCCCTCCCGGGGTTCGACCCCTCGATCCAGCTCCTCGATCCCGCCGACCTCGCCGAGGCCGTGGCCCTGGCGGTCGAGAGGGAGCCCGCCGCCGGCGCCGGCGTCTACCACGTGGCCCCCGCCGGGACGGTGCCTCTCCGCGCCGCCATCCGGCTCGCCGGGGCGCGGCGGCTGCCGGCGCCGGCGTTCCTCCAGCGCCGCTCCACCTCGTCCGGGGAGCTCGCCTTCCTGCGCCACCCGGCCACGGTCTCCGGGGCCAGGGCGGAGCGCGAGCTCGGCTTCGTGCCGCGGTGGACGAGCGCCCAGGCCGTGGTCGCGGCGGCCGGCGGCGACCCTGATGCCGCCCCCGCCTTCGACGACTATGGGATGAGCGAGCGCTACATCGCGGCCTATGGGCGGACCCTCTTCCGCTTCCTCCACGACGTCTACTGGCGGGTCGAGTGGCGGGGGATCGAGAACGTGCCGCGGCAGGGGGGCGCGGTCCTGACCGGGGTCCACCGCGGTTTCATGCCGTGGGACGGGGTGATGGCCCTCCACCTCCTCGGCCGCGAGCTGGGGCGCTACCCGCGCTTCCTCGTCCACCCCTGCCTCGTCAAGCTCCCCTTCCTTGCCAACTACATGACCAAGCTGGGCGGCGTCCTCGCCTGCCAGGAGAACGCCGACTGGGTGCTCTCCCGAGGCGAGATCCTCGGCATGTTCCCGGAGGGCATCCAGGGCGCCTTCACGATGTACCGGGACGCCTACAAGCTGGGCAGGTTCGGGCGCGACGAGTACGTCAAGATGGCGCTCCGCAACCGGGTCCCCATCGTCCCCTTCGTCACCGTCGGCTCGGCCGAGATCTATCCCATCCTGGGGCGGATCGACTCGCGCTTCGTGCGCCGGGTGGCGGAGTGGCCGTTCCTGCCGCTCACGCCGACCTTTCCGTTCCCCGGCCTGCCGCTCCCCTCGAAGTGGCACACCCGCTTCCTGCCACCCCTCCCCGTGCACCGGAGCCACGGCCCCGAAGCCGCCGACGATCCCGTCGTGGTGCGGGAGATCAGCCGGGAGGTGCGCGGGCGGATGGAGGAGGCGATCGCCGGGATGCTCGCCCGCCGGCGCTCGATCTTCCACGGCTCGGTCTTCGCGGCCGACGGCGGGAGCGCGCCGTGAAGGGTCGCGCTTTCGCCCTCCTCCTCGGGACGGCCGCCCTGGGTGTTGCCGCTCCGCCCGCCCGGACAACTCGCGGTTTCGAGGACCGCACGGCCGCCGCCGGCCTCGCCCACCCGCACCGGAACCGCCGGTTCAAGAATCCCTACGCCGAGATCATGGCCGGCTACACCGCCCTGGGCGCCGCCGCGGCGGTCGCCGACTACGACGGCGACGGCTACGAGGATCTCTTCGTCACCGACTCCTCGGAGACGGGCCGGAACCATCTCTACCGTAACGATTACGGCAAGACGGGCACTTTGACCTTCACCGACGTGGCGGAGGAGGCGGGAGTGGCGGCCGGCAACGACGCCGCCGACGCCACCGCCGACGCCCTCTTCCTCGACTACGACAACGATGGCCAGCCCGACCTCTTCGTCGTCCGCTTCGGCCACAGCCAGCTCTTCCACAACCTGGGGAACGGCAAGTTCAAGGACGTGACCCAGGCGGCCGGGCTCGACCGCTACGCCAACTCGATCACGGCGATCGCCTTCGACTACGACCGGGACGGCCGGGTCGACCTCCTGGTCGGCAACTACTTCCAGCCGGTCGACCTCTTTCACCCGGACACCCCGCGCTTCTTTCCGGAGAGCTTCGAGACCGCCAACAACGGCGGCGGGGTCACCCTCTTCCACAACGACGGCCCGGGACCCGACGGTCAGGTCACCTTCTCGGACGTCACCGTCAAGGCGGGTTTAAAGCTCTCCGGCTGGACGCTCGACGTCGGCCACGGCGACGCCGATGGCGACGGCGACGACGACCTCTACATCGCCTGCGACTTCGGAACCGATCGCTTTTTTTTGAACAACGGCGACGGCACGTTCACCGACCGCACCGAGAAGGCGATCGGCATCGATACCAAGAAGGGGATGAACGCCGAGTGGGGGGATTTCGACAACGACGGCAGGTTGGACGTCTTCGTCACCAACATCACCGACGACTACATGCGGGAGGGGAATTTCCTCTGGCACAACGACGGTCCCGGCGCCGACGGCCAGGTCACCTTCACGGACGTGGCGAAGGAGACCGGCACCTGGGAGACCGGCTGGGGCTGGGCGGGGAAGTTTCTCGACTACGACAACGACGGCTGGCTCGACCTCTATGTCGTCAATGGCTGGGTCTCGGCCGGCCCCGAGAGCTACGTGCCGGACATCTTCAACATGGTGGTGAAGCCCGGCCTCGATTTGGCCGACGCCCGCAACTGGCCGCCCATGGGCAAGAAAAGCCTCTCCGGCTACGAGAAGAAGCGCCTCTTCCACAACGAAGGGGGGCAGCACTTCCGCAACGAGGCGGCGCGGCACGGGCTCGACTCGACCCGCGACGGGCGGGGGATCGCGGTCGCCGACTTCGACAACGACGGCCGGCTCGACCTCTTCGTCACCAACGCCGGGGCGGAACCCTACCTTTACCACAACGTCCTCCCCCCCGGCCCGCACTGGGTGGAGCTCGCCCTCGAAGGCCGGCGCTCGAACCGCGACGCGGTGGGGGCTGAGGTGCGGCTGACGGCCGGGGGCAAGACCTGGCTCCGTTTCGTCGACGGTGGCAACGGCTTCGCCAGCCAGAGCACGAAGCGGCTCCACTTCGGTCTCGGCAGTGCGGCGGCGATCGAGAGAGTGGAGGTGCTCTGGCCGTCGGGCGCCAGCCAGGTCCTGGACAAGATCGCCATCGACCGCATCCACCGGCTCGTCGAGGGCGACCCCGGCGTCCAGCCGTTCCCCGCGGAGGCACGTAAGCGATGACGATCAAAACCTTTCTTTCTCTCCTCCTCTTGGTCCTCGCGGCCCCGCCCGCGAGCGCCGCGGCCCTCGCCGCCACCCCGGAGATGGACTTCCAGGCCGGGGAGCAGGCGGCGGCGGCCAAGGACTTCAGGGCGGCGCTTCCCCGGTTCGAAGCGGCGCTCGCCGCCGACCCCGACAGCCTGCGCTACGCGAGCGAATACCGCATGACGGTGATCGCGGCCAAGGCCTACGATCGCGCGCTCGGCTTCTTCAAGAAGCTCGTCCTCGACCATCCACGGTCGGCCCCCGCCGCCTTGAATTACGGCTACGCCTACGTCGACAAGATCCCGGCCGCGGGCTCGATCACCCAGGTGATCCTGGCCAACAGCGCCCAGGGATGGTTCACGAAATCGATCGAGATTCAGCCCACCTGGCTCGCCCTCTTTACCCGGGGCAACAGCTATCTCTACTGGCCGAAGGTCTTTGGCCGCACGCCCTTAGGAGTAGCCGACCTCGAGGCGGCGATCAAGATGTCGCAAGCCGTCCCCAAGCGGCCCTATCACGTGCGCGCCTGGATCTCCCTGGGGGACGGCTACTGGAAGCTCGATCAGGCCGACCGGGCACGCGCGACCTGGAGCGAGGCCTCAAAGCTCTTTCCCGACAACCCGCAGTTGAAGGCCCGCCTGGCGCGCTTGGGCGATGATCTAAAGGAGTACATCGAGAACGAGCTCGATCCCAACAGGCGGGTCGACACTGACTTGAAGCCCGTGTGGATGGAGCCATGAGGACCGCGCTCGCGCTCTGCCTCGGCCTCTTCGCCGCCGCGCCGGTCGCGGCACCGCCGATCCGATTCGAGGAGATCGGGGCGGCGGCCGGGGCGCGGATCGTCCACCATACCCGCGCCTTTCCCGGCAAGTACGCCGGGGTGCTCGGCATGTTCACCTCGGGCGGCGCCGCGGTGGCGGTGGCGGACTACGACAACGACGGCCGGGAGGATCTCTTCGTCACCGATTCGAGCGAGGGAGGGAGGAACCACCTTCTGCACAACAACGGCCCCGGCAAGGATGGCCGCATCACCTTCGCCGACATGGCGGCGGCGGCCGGGGTGGCGGGGGGCAACGACCACCGCTCGATCGTGGCCGACGCTCTCTGGTTCGATTACGACAATGACGGCTGGGAGGATCTCCTGATCGCCCGTTTCGGCACGCCGATCCTCTACCACAATGAAAAGAACGGCAGGTTCAGGGACGTCACGGCCACCTCGGGGCTCGATAAGTTCGCCAACACCATCGCCGTCATCGCCCTCGACTACGACAACGACGGCCGGCTCGACCTCCTCTTCGGAAACTATTTCAAACCGGTGAACCTGATCGACTTGAAGGACCCGCACGTCCTGCCCGACAACCTCGACCAAGCGGCCAACGGGGGTGGCGTGACCCTCTGGCACAACGAGGGATCGACCGCCGGAGGCCAGGTCCGCTTCGTCGACGTGACCGCCAAGGCGGGCCTCGCCAGACATACCGGCTGGACCTTGGACATCGGCCACGGCGATCTCAACAACGACGGCTGGCAGGACCTCTACATCGCCGACGACTACGGCACCGATCGCCTGTTTTGGAACCACAAGGACGGCACCTTCGTCGACGGGACGGAAAAGGCGATCGGCATCGATACGCGGAAGGGGATGAACGTCGACATGGCCGACTACGACCACGACGGCTGGCTCGACGTCTACGTCACCAACATCACCGACGAGTACATGAAAGAGTGCAACATGCTCTGGCACAACAATGGCCCCGACGCATCGGGTCAAATCACCTTCACCGACGTCTCCAAGGAGACCGGGACCTGTGCCACGTTCTGGGGCTGGGCGGCCAAGTTCGGCGACTTCGACAACGACGGCTGGGAGGACCTCTTCGCCGTCGACGGCCTGCGCTCCGCCGGCCCCCAGGACTACATCCCGGTGCTGCTCGAGATGATTCTCCGGCCGGGGGTCGACTTCACCGACCTGGCGAGCTGGCCCGACATCGGGAACATGAGCTGGAGCGGGCATCAGAAGAAGAGGCTTTTCCGCAACCTGGGCAGCGGCTCGTTCCAGGAGATCGCGGCGAGCGCCGGGGTGGACAACGACCTGGACGGCCGCGGCATCGGCGTCGGCGATTTCGACAACGACGGCCGGCTCGACCTCTACCAGACGAACGCCGGGCAGCCGGCCCTCCTCTACCGGAACGTCACGGCGCCAGCCGGGCACTGGGTGGAGCTCGAGCTCGCCGGCACCCGCTCGAACCGCGACGCCATCGGCGCC
>JAXDLD010000447.1:0-3321 GCA_034666805.1 Acidobacteriota bacterium | reverse complement strand
GAGCTGGTCCAGGAACCAGAGCCGCTCCTGGGCGTAGGAGAGCGGCGGGCCGGCGAGCGCCGCCGCGAGAGCGCCGATCCCCTCCTCCGGCTCTCGCGCCCCCGCCCCCATCCTCTCCTCGATCGCCAGGGCGAGGCCGGCGAGGGTCGGGGACTCGAAGATCCGCCGCAAGGGGATCTCGACGCCGAAGGCCCGGCGCACCCGCGACAGCACCTGGGTCGCCAGGAGCGAGTGGCCGCCGGCCTCGAAGAAGCTATCGTCCGGGCCGATCTCCGGGACCTTCAGCACCTCCCGCCAGATGGCGGCGAGCCGCTCCTCGACCGCCGTCCGCGCTCTCTGCCGCGGCCCTCCCCGCCCGGCCTCGCCCTCGGGCGCGATCCGCGCCAGGCTCCGGCGGTCGACCTTGCCGCTCGGGGTGAGCGGCAGGGCGGGGAGGACCGCGAAGGCCGCCGGCACCATGTACTCCGGCAGCCGCTCCCGGAGATACCGGCGGAGCTCCGCCACCCCCGCCTCGGGAGCCACGACGTAGGCGACCAACCGGGTGCCGGCGCCGCTCTCGCCGGGCACGGCGAGCACCGCCGCCGCGCGCACCTCCGGGTGCCCGGCGAGGACCGCCTCGATCTCCCCCGGCTCCACCCGGAAGCCCCGCACCTTGACCTGCTGGTCGGCGCGGCCGAGGTATCCGATCTCCCCGGAGGGCAAGAAGCGCGCGAGGTCGCCGCTCCGGTAGAGCCGCCCCCCGGGCTCGCCGGCCGTGGGGTCGGGCAGGAAGCGCTCCGCCGTCAGCTCCGGGCGGCCCAGGTAGCCGCGGGCGAGCCCGGCACCGTTCCGGCCGCCGACGTAGAGCTCGCCCGGCACTCCTGCCGGCACCGGCTCGCCGGGGACCGGCGACAGGCGGTCGAGGAGCAGGATGCGGAGGTTGGGGAGCGGCCGGCCGATGGGCGGCAGGGCCGGCCAGCCCGTGGGCGGGCCGGCGAGGGTGTGGGCGGTGACCGCGTGCGCCTCGGTGGGCCCGTAGTGGTTGTCGAGCCGGCTCCCCGGCATCTTGCGGAAGAGCTCGGCGAGCGAGCCGGTCACCTGGAGCTGCTCGCCGGCGGTCATCACCTCCCGGAGCGGCGGCACGCCGTCGTCGGGGTCCGCCGCCACCACCTCCGCGATCTGCTGCAGGGCGACGAAGGGGAGGAACAGCCGCTCGACCCGCCGCTCGCGGAGGAGCCGCAGGAGGGCCGGGGCGTCGCGGCGCAGCTCGTCCGAGACCAGGACCAGGCAGCCGCCGCCGCCCCAGGTCGAGAGCATCTCCTGGAACGAGACGTCGAAGGAGAGCGAGGCGAACTGCAAGGTCCGCCGCCCCCAAGGCGCCGCTCCCAGCTGCCAGGCCACCATGTTGGCGAGCGGCCGGTGCGGCATCGCCACCCCCTTCGGCCGGCCCGTCGAGCCCGAGGTGTAGAGGACGTAGGCCAGGTGATCGCCAGAGACGAGAACCTCTGGCCGGGTGGCGCTCCGGGCGGCGCGCTGGGCGGAAATTACCGCCGCCTCGGCGTCGAGGAGCACGAGGGGCACGCCGCTCTCCTCGATCCCGGCCGGCAGCCGGCCGAGGAGAGAGGTGGTGGTCACCAGCGCCGCCAGGCGGGCGTCCTCCACCACGATGGCCAGGCGGTCGGGGGGATAGCCGGGGTCGAGCGGCACGTAGGCCCCGCCCGCCTTGAGCACCGCGAGCACCGCCACCGGGACGGCGAGCGAGCGTTCGAGGCAGATCCCCACCGCCGACTCTGGCCCCACCCCCAGAGCCTGGAGGTGATGGGCCAGGCGGTTGGCCCGCTCCTCGACCTCGGCGTAGGTGAGCACTTCGCCGTCCATCTCGACCGCCGGTGCCCACGGCGAGCGCTCCGCCTGGGCCTCGAAAAAGGCGTGCACCCGCTCGATGCCGACCACCTGGGCGGGACCCTCGTTCCACCGCAGCAGCTCCTCCCGCTCCGCCTCCCCCAGGAGCGGCAGGGCGGTGAGCCGCAGGCCGGGCGCCGCCGCCGCTCCCGCCAGGAGGTTGCCGAGGTGCGCCAGCATCCGGGCGGCGGTCGCCTCCTCGAAGAGGTCCCGGCTGTATTCGAGCGCGAGAGCCAGCCCCTTCCCGATCCCCTCCATGGGGGTCGTGGCCTGGAGGAGGAGGTCGAAGCGGGCCACCGCTTCCTCCTGGGGCAGAGGGCGGACGGCGAGGCCGGGGAGGCGGAGCGCGCCGAGCACCGCCTCCTGGAGGACGAGCATGACCTGGAAGAGCGGCGTGTGGGCGAGGCTCCGCTCCGGAGAGAGCTCCTCGACCAGCCGCTCGAAGGGCAGGTCCTGGTGGGCGTGGGCGGCGAACAGCGACTCCCGCACCTGCCCGAGGAGCGCGCCGAAGGTGGGGTCGCCCGCCAGCTCGGTGCGGAGGACGAGGGTGTTGACGAAGAAGCCGATCAGCGGCTCGACCTCGCGGCGGGTCCGGTTGGCGATGGGCGAGCCCACCAGCACGTCCTCCTGCCCGGCGTAGCGGGCGAGGAGGCAGGAGAAGCCGGCGAGGAGGGTCATGTGGAGCGTCGCCCCGCGGCTCCGGCCGAGCCGCGCCAGGGCCTCCCCGGCCGCGCCGGGGAGAGCGCTCCGCACCCTCCCCGCCCGGCCGCTCGGGACCGCCGGCCGCGGGTGATCGGCGGGCAGGTCGAGCACCTCCGGGGCCCCGGCCAGGCGCTCCCGCCACCAGCCGAGCTGCGCCGCGAGCGCCTCGCCGGCGAGCCAGCCGCGCTGCCAGACGGCATAGTCGGCGTACTGCACCGGCAGCTCGGGGAGCGGCGAGGGCCGGCCCGCCGAGTAGGCCGCGTAGAGCGTTTCCAGCTCGCGCACGAGGACCCCGACCGACCAGCCGTCCGAGACCACATGGTGCATGGTGAGGAGGGCCCGGTGCGCCTCCGGGCCGAAGCGCAGGAGGGCGGTCCGCAGGAGCGGCCCGCGGGCGAGGTCGAAGGGCCGCCGCGCCTCCTCCCGGGTCAGCCGCCCGGCCTCCGTCTCCAGCGCCGTCTCGGGCAGGCCCGCGAGATCGACGAGCGGCACCGCCCATCGCTCCGGCTCCGGCGGCATCGGCGCGATCACCTGCGCCGGCCGGTCCTCCTCCTCCGGCTGGAGGAAGGTCGTGCGGAGCGCCTCGTGCCGGCGGACGATCTCACCCAGGCTGGCGGCGAAGGCCCCGCGGTCGAGCCGGCCTTCGAGGTCGAAGGCCCCGGGCATGTTGTAGCTCGGCAGCCCCGGTTCGAGCTGATCCAGGAACCAGAGCCGCTCCTGGGCGAAGGAGAGCGGCAG
>JAXDLD010000446.1:0-3203 GCA_034666805.1 Acidobacteriota bacterium | reverse complement strand
GTTATCGACCTGAAGCGGCGTGGGCGAATTTAGCGACCCACGCCCGGCACGGCCCACCCCGCCCTCCCAACCGTCCGGGCGCTACGCCCGTGGCGCGATGTTTCGATCCTCGCCGCCCCGACGCCGTACCGAAGCCGGCGGGGACGCCGGCGCTCTCATGGAGACAGCCTGGTCAGTTTGAGGTCGAAGACCTCGCTCGCTCAGCTCAGACAGGGACAGGCGGCAGCCCCGTGGCCGCCGCCCTTTTGGGGGGGAGGAGAAGAGGGAGTCTTCATCCACTCCCTTATACGGGCGATCGGGGCAAAGGTTTGTTACTCTAGCGAAAACGTTAGGGAGAGATCGCGATGCCCCACGCCCGCTCCTGGAAGCTCCTCATTCCACTGCTCTTAGCCCTCGTCCCCCTCCCGGCTCTCGCCGCCGCGGACACCCTGACCGCCATCCGCTGCGGCCGGCTGCTCGACCCGGCCTCCGGGAAAGTCCTGGACGGCGCGGTCGTCCTCGTGCGCGGGGAGCGGATCGAGAAGGTCGGGGCGGGGCTGGCGGTTCCGGCGGGGGCTCGGGAGGTCGACCTCTCCCGGTACACTTGCCTGCCGGGCCTCATCGACGCTCATACCCACGTTCTCCTCCAGCCGGAGGACGAGCATGGGCCGCCTCCCGTTCTCACCAAGTCACAGGCGTTCCGCACCGTCCAGGGGGTGGCCGCGGCGCGGAAGGACTTGGAGGCGGGGTTCACCACGATGCGCGACCTCGACAGCGAGGGGGCGGGCTTCGCGGACGTCGCCATCCGGGACGGCATCAACGGCGGCTTCATCCCCGGGCCGCGCCTGCTGGTCGCCACCCTGGCGCTCACCATCACCGGCGGGCATATGAACAACTCGGGGCTGAACCCCGACATCCAGGTGCCGGAGCCGGCGACTTTGACCGACTCGACCGAGGCCATGGTCGCGGAGGTCCGGCGCGAGGTGAAGTATGGGGCGGACTGGATCAAGCTCTACGCCACCGGCACCCTCCGCCACATCGACCCGGTGACCATGGAGCCGCTCTCCCAGGTCACCGAGGAGCAGGTGCGGGCGGTCGTAACAGAGGCCGCGCGCTGGCACCGTGATGTCGCCGCGCACGCCTATGGCGGCGACGGCGCCAAGAATGCCATCCGGGGCGGCGTGCGCTCGCTGGAGCACGGCATCCTGCTCGACGACGAGGGGATCGACCTCCTGGTCTCCCACGGCACTTTCTGGTGCCCCACCCTCTCGGTCTACGTCCCCGAGACCAAGGAGGACGACACCGAAATGCGGCGCAAGATCGTCGTCCACCACAAGGAGGTCTTCCAGAAGGCGATGAAGAAGGGGGTCAAGATCGTCTTCGGCACCGACGTCGGCGCCTTCGAGCACGGCACCTCGGCGCGCGAGCTCGTGCGGATGGTCGACTACGGCATGAAGCCGCTCGATGCCATCCGCGCCGCCACCGTCCGCGCCGCGGAGCTCCTGCGGATGGAAAAGCAGATCGGGACCGTCGAGCCCGGCAAGTACGCGGACCTGATCGCCGTCCCCGGCGACCCCACGGCGGATATCTCGACGCTCACCCATGTGGCGTTCGTGATGAAGGCGGGGGAGGTCTACAAGGCGCCGCGGTAGAGGGTGCTACCCAAGGAGGAGGGACCCCGGGCCGGACCCCACCCCCGCCCGAATGAGAGGAAGGCGAGGCGGGAGGGAGGACAAAGGGGGGGCCGGGGTTGTAGGGTAAGGCCCATGAGAGAGACGTACCCCTCCTTGGCCCGCACATCCCTGATCGTGACCGCGATCCTCCTCTCGCTCTCCATCACCGCCGCCGCCCAAACGCCGGCGGCGGAGCCGGTCTCCCCCGGCGGCTACGACCCGCTCTTCCTCGGCTACGGCTCCGAGCCGGAGATGGACTTCGGCGGCCGCACCGTGGCCTCGCTCGACAGCGCGATCGACCGCGCCATCGGCGCCATCGCGCATGTCGGGGCGCGTCACCCCGGCCTGGCGCCGGCCTGGGAATTCCCGGTCGGCGCCTTCCTCATGGTCGCCCAGCACGAGGTCGGAGGGCACGGCGGGCGGGCTCGCGAATTCGGCCTGGGGCCGAGCTACGGCTTCGGCTTCGACGTCTCGGGCTTCACCAGCACCCGGAAGCCGCCGCGGAGCAACGAGGACAACGCCCTCCTCTCGGCCGCCGGCTCCGAGGCCGACGGGGTCCTGTCCCATCGCATCTTCTTGGACCTCCTGCGCCCGGAAGGGGCGGACGGCGCCAAGGTCCCCATGGCGATGCTGGCCAAGCTCGACTTGACCCTTTACGTGGCCCAGACCTCGCGGCCCGGCCCCGGCACCGGGAAGGGGGACTTCCCGGACCAGCTAAGGCGGGGCAACGACATCGCCTCCTGGCTCGTCGCCCGTCAGGGGGCACGGGTGGGGGCCGACCCGACCGCGGTCTGGACCGGCGACTACCCGGTCGACTACGCCGACCCGCTCCTCGAGAAGACCTGGCGGGCCGCCCGCGGCGCTGCCCTCTGGAACTTGGCCGACCCGTCGCTCGTCGCCGCGATGTTCGGCTACTTCCGCCAGCACGTGCTCGGCGGCGACCCCCGGGTCCACGCCCCGGCCCTCCGCTTCGGCGGCCCCGACGCCCCGGGCTGGACGCTCGGCACCCGTGCCGCCCTCGGGCCGCAGGCGGTCAGCCGCTTCCTCGATCTCTATGGCATCTTTCCCTGGGGTGTCGCCACGGTCTACCTGCGCGACCTCGACTCCTCGGTCGATCGGACCTACGGCTACGGCGCTGCCCTCCACGGCCTGCGGATGGGGCGAGGGATCGAGCTCGGGGTCGATGCCGACACCTGGAAAGAGCCGGCCGCGCGCGAGCGGCTCGCCCGGTCGACCCTCGGCACGGGCTGGAACGTGAGCGGCGAGGTCGACGCTCCCCTGGGGTCCCGTTTCGGGGTCGCCGCCAAGGTGGGGACCAAGTCGGCCGGCTTCTTCCCCGGGAAGCCGAGCGGCAAGGGCGCCTATCTCGGGCTGGGGGTAGAGGTGAGCTGGTAGGGGAGCGGCCCCCTACCGCGCGAGCCGGGCGACGATCAGCGACTCCGCCTCGGTGCCCAGGAGCGGCGCGGAGAAGAGGAGCCCCTGGCCGTACTCGCAGCCGAAGGCGGCGAGCTGGGCGAGCTGGCCGGCGCTCTCGATCCCCTCGGCGACCAC
>JAXDLD010000445.1:0-4999 GCA_034666805.1 Acidobacteriota bacterium | reverse complement strand
CCCCCGGCCCCCGCGGCGGGAGTTCCCTACTGCATATACTCCAACATCTCCTTCGCCGACTTGGCGTCGGAGTCGTTGGGTGCCAGCTCGAGGAACTTCTTCAGGTGCTCCTTGGCCTTGGCGGTGTCGCCGGAGTTGGCGTAGGAGAGGCCCAGCATGTAGTAGGCCTTGGAGTACTTGGGATCGACGGTCAGAACCTGCTCGAAGGCCGCTAAAGCCTGGGGGATCTGGTTGTTGTTGAAGAGCTTCACCCCTTGGCGGTAGAGCGAGTCGGCGCTCGCTCCCTGGCCGCTCGCCTGGGAGGCGGCGAAGGCCTCCTTGGCCTTGGCGTCATACTCCTTGAAGTGCGCCTGGTCCTTCTTCACCCGGGCCTCTTCCGCCATCTGCTTGTAGGTGTTGTAGCGGATGGTGTTCGCCTCCGGGTTCTGGGGGTCGGCCTTGGCGAGCTGCTCGGCCAGGGCCAGCGAGTCGGGGTAGGCCTTCCGCGCGATGTTGATGTCGGAGAGCGCCGAGTAGGCCGCTTCGAGCGTGGGGTCGGCCTGGATGGCGCGCTTAAACGCCGCCTCGGCGTCGGCCGGCCGCTTCTCGCGGGTCGCCTCCGCCCCCTCGTTGAACAGCCGGACGGCGGTATCTCTGCCCGGCGCGGCGGCGACCAGGGCGTCCAGCGCCTGCTTGGTCTTGGCGTTGTACTCCTCGACCTTGGCCGTGTTCTTGGCCGCCTTGGCCTCCGCCAGCAGGCCCCGGTAGGCGTCATAGCGGTCCTTCAACCCCCGCGTCTTGCTCGGATCGAGGGCGATGAACTGTTCGCTCGCGGTCGCGGCCTCGGCGTACTTGCTCTGCGCCAGGTAGACCTCGGCCAGCGCCGCCACGATGGTCGGGTTCTTGGGGTCGAGCCCCGCCGCCTCCTGGAACTTGGCGGCGGCGGTCGCGTTGTCGTTCTTCTGGAAGGCGACCACCCCGTCGTTATAGGCCGCGATCGCCTTGTTGGCCCCCGACAAGGCCTCGGGGGCCCCGCTCGGCGCGGCGGCGCCGCCTGGGACCACCTGGCCCAGGTTGTAGGTCGCCCGGACGTTCTCGCCGAGCTTGACGTCCATGGGCCCCTCGAAGGGGGTGAACCCCTGCTTCTCGATCCGCACGGTGTACTTCCTCGTGGCATCGAGGATGATGGCCGTGAACTTGCCTCCGGAGTCCGTGGTCTTCTCCTGCAGGTACTTGAACTCCGGGCTGGTGATGATCACCTTGGCCCCGGCAACGGGTTTGTTGCTTGGGTCGAGCACCGTCCCCAGAACTCTCCCCTCTCCGACGGCCCAGAGCGAGCCGGCAAGAGCCAGGGCCAGAACCAGGGCGGCGGCGAGCGCGCGTTCGATACGGGTCATGGGCATTGCCTGCCTTTCTTCTAAGAGACGGTCTCTTTGGAGACCACTGTTTCAGGGCGAGGATTGTAACCCGGAGAAGAACCCCTGCTACCCTTCCACCATGGCGGAGGCGGCAGGACCAAGCGAGCCCGAGACCCGGGAGCGGCACCCGGCGGAGGGGGAGTGGCGCGCCGACCCGCTGGGGCGGAGCGTCCACAGCCGGCTCGACCAGGAGATCCGCGCTCCCGCCGAGGACTACGACGAGGAGCGGGCGGCCGAGCTCTGCGCGGGGCTCTGCCGCGGCCTCCTGGGCGACTTCTCTCCCGCCCTCCTCCTCCTCTCCGCCGACGAGCGGCGCCGGGTGCAGGCGCTCGTCGCCTACGTCCACACGCTCTTCGACTTCGCCCGCCAGCACGGGGTCGAGGGGGAGCGCCTGGCGCAGATCAACCGCTGGGAGTTCACCCTCGACCTCGCCCTCGCGGGCGAGAAGGTGGGGCAGCCGATCTTCGTCGCCATGAGCCGCGAGCACGCCATCCGCCCCTGGCCGGAGACGGCCTTGGCGGAGATCACGGCCGCGGCCCGGCGGCGGGCCATGCGCCCCCGTCCGGCCAGCCCGCAGGAGGCCGAGGCCGAGTCGGAGCGCCTGGCGCGCGCCGCCGCGGCGGCGGTCCTCGGCCGCGAGCCGGCCCAGGAGATCGCGGCCTTCGGGGGCGCGCTCCTCCGCGTCCATTCCCTGCAGAACCTGGGTCCGGAGTCGGGGCGCAACCGCTGCCCGCTGCCCGAGAGCGACCTGCCGACCGACTTCGAGGCTCCGCCCGACCCGCGGCGGCTGCTCCAGGCGGCACAGAAAGAGTGCCTGCGCCTGCGCCCTCGCCTGCTCAAGGCGCCGCGCGGGCTGGTCGAGCTGACCGCCCGCTACCGGCGCGCCGCGGTCTTCTCCCTCCTGGCGGCCTTGAAGCTCCTCGTCGCGATCGAGGACGGCGACACGGACCTCCTCACCGCTCCCCCGCGGCTAGGCCTGCTCGCCCGCCTCGGCCTCCTGGCCCGCGCCCGCTGGGTCCGCTGAAGCGAAGCCCGCGCCTACTTCTTGACGGCGTGCTGCTTGCCGGCGAAGAGCTCCTGGGCCTGACCGATCCAGCGGTCCAGGTACTTCTCGCGGTCCTTCTGCTTGTTCAGATCTTCCGTGGGATTGCGCAGGACCAGGTCCTCGCTCCGCTCACCCGTCTCGGCAAAGACCGTCGCCGAGATGACGTGATAGTGGTTGCGCGGGGTGATCCTGACGTGCTCCTGTCCGAAAACCTCATCCAATTTGTCGATCGCCCAACGGTACGGCTCTTCGCGAGGGTGTAGCTGTCGGTTGCTCATGATAACTATTTTACTCGCTATCTGCCCTCTTCGAGCTATCTACAATATAAGGTGTAAATGCAGATATAGAACAGTGACATTAGGCTTGGAGATCGACGAGAATTTTGGAGGCGGCGCGGAAGCCCAGGCTGAGCTCCTCACCCCCCTCCAGGCGGATCTCGACGGTGTCCGCGGCCTCGTCGCGGGAGGTGACCCGCAGGCGGCTGCCGGGCTTCAGGCGGCGGCGTTCGAGGAGGAGGAGGAAGTCGCGGCTCTGATCCCCCACCCGCGCCACCTGGACCGGCGCGTCGAGCGGACAGGCGAGGAGGTTGGGAAGGACCGGCTCGTGGACCTCGCCCTGGGCGTCGGGGATGGGGTCGCCGTGCGGGTCGACCGAGGGGTGGCCCAGCATCTCGTCCATGCGCTCGATCAGCCGGTCGGAGACGGCGTGCTCCAGGCGCTCGGCCTCGGGGTGCACCTCGCTCCAGTCCATGCCCATGACCGCGACCAGGAAGAGCTCGACCAGGCGGTGGCGGCGGAGCACGTGCGCCGCGAGCTGCCGGCCGTGGTCGGTCAAGAGGACGCCGCTGTACGGCTCATAGGAGACGAGGCCGCTGTCGGCCAGGGCCTTGACCATGGCGGTCACGGTCCCGGGCGCGACCCCGAGCGACGCCGCGACCTGCCCCATGGTCACCAGGGCCCCCGGGTTTCTCTGCTGCTCCACGAGAATGCACTTCAGATAGTCCTCGACGGTGCTGGTCGGCATGTCCGCTCAGTAGCTCTCCCCGGGCTCGAGGGTGACGACCTCGCACTTGATCCCGAGGGTCTCCAGGGCCTTCTCGAGCTGCTGCGGGGTCCCGGTCAGAAGAGGGAAGGTCCCCCAGTGGATGGGGATCACCTTGCGCACCTCGAGGAAGCGGCAGGCGCGGGCGGCGTGCTGGGGATCCATGGTGAAGTGGTCGCCGATGGGGAGGAAGGCGAGCTCCGGGCGGTAGATCTCGGCGAGCATCTGCATGTCGGAGAAGAGGGCGGTGTCGCCGGCGTGGTAGAAGGTGAACCCCCCGGGCAGCCGGATGACGAAGCCCGCGGCGACGCCGCCGTAGAGAACCTCGCCGTCGTCGTCGATCGAGCTCGAATGGTCGGCGCGCACCATGGAGACCTGGAGCCCGAGCACCTCCTGGGTGCCGCCGGGGTTCATCCCCGAGCAGTTAAGGACCCCTTTGCCGGTCAGCCACTGGCAGATCTCGAAGTTCGCGACGATCTTGCCCGGCTTGTAGCGCTTGGCGATCTCGACCGCGTCCCCCATGTGGTCGGAGTGGGCGTGGGTGATGAGGATGGCGTCGAGACGGTCGAAGGTCTGCAGCTTCTTGGGACAGCGGGGGTTGTGCATCACCCAGGGATCGATCAAGACGACCTCGCCGTCCGGGAGATCGCAGCGCACGGTGGCATGGCCGAGAGAGGTGAACCTGGGACGGGGGTGCTGGTGGTTGTTCATGCCTTCCTCCTCCGCGAAGCCCATTGTAGTGGAGTGATGGGGAGTTCGGCCCTCATGGTAGAGTTTCAGGCCGACTCCTGGGGAGGTGTGGATGGCTTCGCTCTTCAAGTTCCTGCATATCCTGATGGCATTCTGGCTGGTGGCGGGGGTGTTCGGCGGTATCGTCGTGCGCGCCCAGACCCGGCGCGCGGCCGACCTCGCGGCCAAGGTCAACGGTCTTCGCCTGGCCTCGCGCCTGACCCGCGTGTACACCCTGCCCGGAGCCATCCTCGCCGGGCTGCTCGGCTTCGGCCTCGTATCCATCGGGCGTTTCGGTTTCTCCGCCCGCTGGGTGCAGATCTCGATCGTCCTCTATCTTCTGATGCTGGCCTCGACCCTCTTCTACCTCACGCCGCGCCTGCGCCGGACCCTGGCCGCCGGCGAGGCGTCGCTCGCGAGCGGCGCCCCCAACGCGGAATTCCAGAGCCTGGCCGCCGCCAAGCTGCCGGGCATCCTGGCTGACGTCAACGCGCTGGGGATCCTTGTCCTTACGGCCCTGATGGTCTTCAAGTACCCCTAAGCCCAAGTCCGTGGAAATCGAGATCATCCAGGTCCCCTACGAGGTGGAGCGGACGGACACCGCCGCTGCCCGCTCGCCGGCCGCCCTCCTCGCTCATGGCTTCCTCGACCGCCTGCGCGAGGCGGGCTGGACCGTGCATGCGTCGGAGGTCCGGGCACCCGACGAGGACGCCGCGCGCGCGCCGATCGTCGCCGAGGTCAGCCGCGCCATCGCCCGGGCGGTGGCCGCTGCCCACTCCCGCGGCCG
>JAXDLD010000444.1:0-12559 GCA_034666805.1 Acidobacteriota bacterium | reverse complement strand
TACTGCCCGCCGATCGGTCACGTCAACCTGAGCACCGATGGCGGGACCACCTTCGCCGACATCACGGATCGGGTCAATCCCTCCGAGACCCCCGGCCTGCTTGCCACGGTGACGATCGACAAGGCGTCCGGCACGGTCTACCTCTCCGGCGAGCTCACTTTCAAGAGCACCGACCGCGGCGCCACCTGGACGCGGCTGCCGCTGGGGCCCGGCATCCGGAGCCTCGCCGTCGATCCGGCGGCGCCGTCGACCCTCTACGCCGTGGACAAGACGACGCTATGGAGGAGCACCAACAGCGGCGACACCTGGAGCCCGATCAGCGGGCTCCCTGCCGGCCCGGGCTTCGAGCTCCGCCGGGCCGCCGTCGATCCGAGCGGGAGCGGGGCGGTCTACCTCGCGACGAGCCAGGGGGTCTACGCCTCGTTCGACCACGCCGCCACCTGGGCGCCGCTCGGCAACCTCGCCAGCCTCTCGGTCTTGACGGTCGCCGTCGATCCGTTCGATCCGAGGACGATCTACGCCGGCACGGCCCGGGGGGGCGGGTTGTTCGTCTACTCGCGCCGGTGAGGCAGGCCTCGGCGATCGTAGTAAGCTAGCGGGTGGTCATCCGGCCGGTTCAGGCCGGATCCACCTCGCCGGCTAGGAGTCTCTCGATGCCCGTGATTCACGCTGTCTACGAGAATGGAGTCTTCCGTCCAACGGAGCCGGTCGACCTGCCGGAATCGAGTGAAGTCGAGGTCGAGCTGCGGCTGGTGACGCCATCCTCCGAGGAGCAGCGACTGGACGCCATCTACACCCTTCTCAACGCGAGGTTCGAGTCCGGGGAGGCTGACGTAGCCGCTCGACACGACGAGCACCAGCCGTGATCGGAGCCGATCTTTCTCGACACCGTAGGCCTGCTGGCCCTCTGGGAGCGAACCGACCAGTGGCACCTTCCGGCGACCCAAGCCTTTCAGACGTTTTCCCAAGAACGGCCCGGCTTGTACACCAGCTCGCTGGTGCTCTTGGAATGTGCCAACGCAGCCGCTCGACGCCCCTACCGTACCGTCGTCGCGGCGCTACGGCGCGAGATGAAGGAGGCGGGACGTGTCTTCCATCCGTCGGAGGAGGACTGGGAAGAAGCCTGGTCCGACTATGACCGCGGGCCCGTGGGGGGGCCCGGTATCGTGGATCTGATTTCCTTTCGTGCCATGCGCCAGCTAGCGATCGAACGAGCTTTCACCAACGATCGGCATTTCCGGGACGCTGGCTTTCTCGTTCTGTTTTAAAGCAACTCTCACCCCGCGAACGGCCGCCCGAGGAACTCCTCGGCCCGAGCACGGACGTCGCCCTCGGGTTTCAAGTCGAGGACCTCGCGGTAGCAGCGTACCGCGTCGTCGCGGCGGCCGAGGGCGTCGTAGGTCATGCCGCGGCGCAGGCGGCCGGCGGCGCGCATGTAGGCGTCATAGTTGCGCTCCTTGGCCAGGTAGTCGAGACGGTCCAGGTACTGAAGGGCGTTCGGGTAGCGCCGGCCCGCCATCTCTCCCCGTGCCAGCCAGTAGAGCGCCTCCTCGGCGACGGCGCCGCTGTAGCCCGGCCGGCCTTCGACCTGGCTCTCCGCCACCTGCTGGAAGAGGAGGCCGGCATCGGCCCATTGGCCGAGCTGGGCGTAGATCCGCCCCTGGGCGACCTCGAAGACCGGGTTGTCCGGGTGATGCTGGCGGAGCCAGGAGACGTCCGCGTTGGCCTTGCCGTAGTCCTTCTCGAACTGGAAGTGGATCAGGTAGAGGGCGTAGTACGCCTCGGTCTGCACGAAGCGCCCCTGCTCGGCGGCCTGCTGGAGCTCGGAGAGGCCCCGCGCCCGGTCGCCGCGCGGGAAGAAGAGGGCGAACGGCTTCAAGAATGGGTGCTGCTTTGGCACCACGTCCGCCAGGTAATCGAAGAGGCCGATGCCGAAGTTGAGGTCGACGTTCCCCGGATCGAGCTTCCGGACTCGGCGCAGGTTCGAGAGCGCTCGCCGGCCATCGTTCGCGGCCCGCAGCCAGCGGCCGCGATAGGCCTCGACCCGGGCGCGGAAGGCGAAGGCCCCGCTCTGGAAGAAGAGGCCGTCCAGGTCGTTCGAGTCGCGCCGGAGCCGGCGGTCGGAGCGGTCGCTGACCTGATCCATGGCGGCGAGGAACTGGGCGTCGTGGGCCGGGTTCTCGGGATCGAGGAGGATTTGCCACCAGGGGACGAGCGCCTGGAGGAACGGACCGACCGGATGGTCGGGATAGCGCTCGCCGATCCGGGTGAAGGCGCTCTCGGCTCCGGGGAAGTCCATGGCGTAAAGCCGGTCGAGGCCCGCCAGGGCGTCGGCGCGGAAGGATGGGTCGTCGAGGATCGAGGGGGGGTGAGAGGCGGTCCCGGCGGCGAAAGCCGGCGCGGCGAGGAACCCCAGGAGGAGCGCCGCGAGGACCGCAGAGGCGCGCAGGGGCGTCGGGAAACGGGCGGCGGAAGGATGGGTCGTGCTCACGGCGAAGGAAACCTCTCCGCGGCAAACAGGGCCGCTCAGGAGTATCAACAGGTGGCAGCCTCCGGAGCTTCCAGGTGGAGAGAGGAGTTGCGAGGAGCGAAGTCAGAAACCCGAGGATCGATTCTGGAGCTGGGAGCGCGGAGCTCGAATCTCGCAGCTCGGAAGCAGAGATACACCTCCGAGTGCGGGGATACACCAAACGGATCTGGATCAGTGGGGCGCGAGAGTGGATCTACATGGTTCTACTTTGGATCTACTAGCTCCAAAACATTCGTACACAGATCCAGCTCCGCAATACACCTTTTCATTTCTGGGGTACATCATTTTGGAAAATTTATACACGCAACGAGTGCAGAGCTGCGTGAATCGAGCGGCGGGCTGGCAGATCCGAGGCAGAACCTTGTAGCTCAGAAACGGAGATACACAACTCTAAGTTGGGGATACACCAAGAGCCGACGGAGCTATCGTCCCCGTTCCACCCGCACCCCCACTCGCACCAGCCGTGGTGGCCCCAGGGTCCGGAGCGGGGTCCGCCCGGTCTCGTATCGCTGGTCGAAGAGGTTCTCCGCCGCGATGAACGCCGCGATCCCGCTTCCCAGCGGGTGGGCGGCCAGCACATCGACCGTCGTGAAGCTCCGGAGCGGCAGCCGGTTCTGGTCGTCGTCGAACTGCCGCCCCGTCCAGCGCGCCTGGAGACCCAGGGTCCCTCCGCGCCGGTTCAGGTAACGCGCCTGGAAGGTTACCTGGTGCCGCGGGACCTGGGGGAGGTCGAGGCCTTCCAGGGCGCGGTTCCTGGGGAAGCTCACGACCTGGGCGGCGGAGAGAAGATATCCCCCGGTAAAGCTCCAGCGGTCGCCCGTCCGCGCGGTCGCCTCGGCCTCCAGGCCCCGCGAGCGGGTACGGCCGAGGTTGTCCCGCTTCCTCGTGATGAGGCCGGGCGCGGTCTGTAGGGTGACGTTGGCGACCGTCCGGTCCATGTCCATCCAGAAGAGGGTGCCGCGCGCCGTCACCCGGCCGAGCCCCGAGGTCCAGAGGCCGCCGGACTCCACCCCCGAGAGCCTTTCGGCCTTCAGATCCGGGTTCGCCTGGGTCACCACGTCGCCCACCCGGAAGGTGCGGTAGAGCTCGTTGAGGGTCGGCGCGCGGAAGGCGCGATAGGCCGAGGCGGTCCAGGTCACCCGGTCGGTGAGGTGGTAGAGGAGGGTGGCGCGGGGGCTCACCGCCTGCTCGCTGCGGGCCGGCAGGGGAGTCACGCTGGCCCCGGCCGTCAGCCGGGCGTCGTCGTTCCGCCAGGTGTCGAAGCGGGCTCCCAGGGTGACGGTCAGGCGGGCAAGAGCGCTCCAGACGTCCTCGATATAGAGGCCCGCCGTCCGCTGCCTCCCCTCGCCCGCCACCCTCTGGGTCGTGCTGCCCGTGAAGACCGTCTCCCGGCTCGCCCCGGAGACCTGCCGGAGGTCGACCCCGGCGATCAGGGCATTGCCGCCCAGGGCGAGCGAGCCCTGGGTGGAGAGCCCCGCCGAATCCGCTGGCACCTCCTGGAGCCGGGTCAGGCGCTCGCTCGCCCGGTCGGCGGCGACGGCGGAGAAGCCCTGGTGGAGATCCTGGTTGCCGCCGTAGGCGCGGAAGGTGAGCGCGCCGCGATCCGCCGCCCAGTCGCTTCCCGCGCTCCACTGGCGGATGGCGGTGTCGTTGGTCTGCAACGGGGTGCCGTTCTCCCGCGACTCCGCGAAGCGCGAGCCGCGGACGAAGAGCCTGGCCCCCCCCGCCGTAAAGCGCTCCAGGGCGAGGTCGGCGGTGGTGTTCCGCGAGGTGACCGGGGTGTCGACCAGCCCGCGCACGCCGGGATCGACGGGGACATAGCCGGCGGTCGTCGAACGCTCGGCGGCGAGGCTCGCCCCCCAGGCACCGCCCCGGTCACCCCCGCCGCCCCGGCCGGCGAGATAGAGAGAGCCGTCGGCCGAGCGGCGGTTGCCCCCGGAGCCCTCGGCGGCGAGGAGCCCCGGCTTGGCCGGCTCGCGGGTGAGGAGCTCTACGGTGCCGGAGAGGGCGCCGCTGCCGTAGAGGTCCGAGGCGGCGCCGCGCAGCACCTCGACCCGGGAGAGGGACACCCGCGGCACCCGCCCCCAGTAGACCCAGCCGCCGAAGGGGTCGTTCAAGGGGATGCCGTCAGCCAGGACCACCGCCCGGCTGGCGCCGCTGCCACCCAGGCCGCGGAGCGAGATCCCCTGGGCGGTGGGGTTGGCGAAGCGGCTCCCCGAGCGGCGGAAGAGGCTGAAGCCGGGCACCTGGCGGAGGGCGTCGTCCAGCGTCGGCGCCGCGGTCGCCCGGAGGTCGGCGGAGGAGAGGACGGCGACGCTCGCCGCGGTGTCGCCCAGCCGCCGCTCGGTCCGGGTGGCGGTCACCGTCAGCTCCTCCGTTACTTTCAAGGGGACATCCGGAGGCGGAGAGCCCTCGCCGCGCAGGGCGGCGGGGGAGAGGAGGAGGAGCGCCAGGAGCGCGCGGGCGGTACCGTCTTTCCGGGTGAGCTTCACCGGCGGGAGACTTTATCAAACGACGAGAGCAAACGACGAGCCAGACGGGGGAGTGCTAAGCTTTCGCGCCTCCGAGACCGACCCGATGCCCCGACGCAATCTCTTCCTCTACGGCACCCTTGCGGCTGCCCTCTACACCGTGGCCGGTCTCGTCTGCCTGCGGCCCATCTGGGAGGTCTACGCCGACCACATCGCCCCCAACGCGGGCGACCCGGTCTTCACCCTCTATGTCTTGAAGTGGGTGATCCACCAGGCCCACCTGGGCTTCCCCGATCTGTGGAACGCCAACGTCTTCTATCCGGCCAAGGGGGCGCTGGCCTTCTCCGACCCCTTCCTCGGGCCGGCGCTCGAAATCTTCTTCCTCCCCAACCCCATCGCCGGCTACAACCTCCTCTTCTTCAGCTCGTTCGTGCTCACCGGGCTCGCGGTCTGGTTCGTGCTCGTAAAAAGGGGCGTCTCGCCGCTCGCGGCCCTCCTCGCGGGAGGCATGTACGCTCTCTCGCCGCTCCGCTTCAGCCATCTGAACCACCTGTCGATCCTCCTCGCCCAGTGGATCCCGCTCACCCTCTGGAGCTTCGACCGGCTGCTCGCCGAGCCCAGACCGAAGCGCGCCGTCCTCTTCCTTCTCTTCTATGCCTTGAACCTGACGAGCGGCTGCTACTTCGCCTACATGATCCACTTTCCGCTCGTGTGCCTTCTCGCGAGCCGTTTCGTCGCGGAGCGCCAGGCGGGGCGGAATCTCCTACGGCCGGCCGCGCTCAAGGTCCTGGTGCCGGTCGCGCTCTTGGCGTTCGCCGCCGCCTTCGCCCAGTTCCTCCCCTACCTCCAGCTCTCCCATCGGATGGACATGAAGCGGGACGCGCGGGAGGTCGTGGGCAACGCCTCGGCCCTTTCGAGCTACGTCAGCCCGGCGCCCGAGAACACCTACTCGCTCTACTCGCCGCGCGGCCTCTGGGAGCGCGCCAGCCTGCCCCGCTGGCAGCAGCCGTTCGTGCGGCCGGAGAACGCCCTCTTCCCGGGCTTCCTCGCGACCCTCTTCGGCATCGCGGGCATCGTCGCTTTCTGGCGGCGGTATCGAACGGTCCAGTTGCGGCCCGTCTCGGGATGGCGGCGGCTCGCCCTCGGGCTCCTCCTCGCCGCCGCCCTCCTCGCCTTCGCCCTGGGGGACGCCTATACCCTGCGCTTCGACATCGATCCTGGCCTCTCCCCCTGGCTCCCCGACGTCAGCCAGACCTTCTGGCTTTGGCTCGGCGCCATCTTCCTGGGGAGCCTCGCCCTCTGGGCGTATCTCCGCCGGCGGTGGACGGGCGGCGGGTTCCTCGACTGGGGCGGGATGGACCCCTGGGAGCGCGGGCTCGTCTTCTCCGGGGTGCTCTGCTTTTTCCTCACCTTCCCGATCGTCTACATCCCCCTGATGCAGGTGGTGCCGGGGATGAACGGCATGCGGGTGCCGGCGCGCTTCGACGTCTTCTTAGGCGTGACGGTCGTCTGGTTCGCCGCCCGCGGGCTGGACGTCCTCCTCGGCGGGAGGGGGTTTCTCGGGCGGCCGGTCTGGCGGGGCCTGGCGGTGGCGAGCCTCGCCCTCGTCCTCCTGGCCGAGGTCATCCCGCGCCCCATCCACTGGGTCCAACTCCTCGAGGAGAAGGATTTCCCCGAGGTCTACAAGTGGATCGCCGGGCGGAGCGACGTCAAGGCCCTGATCGAGATCCCCATGCGGGCCTACTGGCACGAGACGCCCTACATGTATTACTCGACCCTGCACTGGAAGCCGATCGTCAACGGCTACAGCAGCTTCATCCCGCCTTCCTACGACCGGATCTCCGGGGCGGTGCAGCGCTTCCTGCCCGACGCCGACGCCGTCGACCTCCTGGCGGCGACGGGGGTCAGCCACATCGTCATCCACCGCGACGACCTCGGCGGGGAGTGGCGGCGGGCAAAGGACCCCGAGCGGCTCGTCCGGCAATGGGAGGCCGACATGGGGAAGCGAGTGGAGCTGGTCCACGACGCCGACCCCGACCGGGTCTACCGGATCGTCGCCGCCCGATGAGGCTCGCCCCGCGCAGCTCGCTCCTCTCGGGCGCCCTGGCGGCGGCCCTCTACGGCGTGACCGGTCTCGTCTACCTGCGGCCCATCTGGCGGCTCTTCCCGGATCACCTGACGCCGGACGACGCCGACCCGCTCCTCGCCGTCTACGTCCTCAAGTGGGTGGGCCGCCAGGCCCGGCTCGGTTTTCCCGACCTCTGGAACGCCAACGTCTTCTATCCCGCCAAGGGCGCCCTCGCCTTCTCCGAGCACTTCCTCCTGCCGTCGCTCGCCATCGCCTTCGTCCACAACGCTGTCGCCGGGCACAACCTGCTGGTCTTCCTCTCCTTCGTGCTCGTGGGCCTCGCCGTCCGCTGGGTGCTGCTGAGGAGCGGTTGCTCCGGACCGGCGGCGCTCCTCGGCGGCGCCCTGTACGCCTTTTGCCCCTACCGTCTCAGCCAGGTGAACCACCTCGCCATCCTCTTCTCGCCGGCCCTCCCCCTCACCCTGTGGAGCTTCGACCGGCTGCTCGCCGAGCCCAGCCGTAAGCGCGCCGCCCTCTTCCTCCTCTTCTATGCCCTGAACTTGACGAGCGGCTGCTACTTCGCCTACATGATCCACTTCCCCCTCCTCGCCATCTTCGGGAGCCGCGTCTTCGACAGGCGGCGGGAGCTCCTGCGGCCGGCCGCGCTCCGCGTACTGCTGCCGGCCGCGGTCCTCGCGGCGGCCGGGGCGGCGGCCCTGTTCCTCCCCTACATCCGGCTCTCCCATCGCATGCCCATGGCGCGGGACCCGGGGGAGGTCGCGGCCTACTCCGCGGCTCTAGCGAGCTACCTGAGCCCGGCGCCCCAGAACCTCTACTCGCTGCACTCGGCGAGCGACCTCTGGGATCACCCGGCCGTAACCCGCTGGCAGCAGCCTTTCGTGCGTTCGGAGAACTCGCTCTTCCCGGGGCTCCTCGCGACCCTCTTCGGCGGTATGGGCCTGGCGGCCTTCTGGCGGCGGTATCGAGTGGTGGAGAGGTGGCCGGTCGCGGGCTGGCGGCGGCTCGCTCTCGGTGGGCTCCTCGGGCTCGCGCTCCTCGCCTTCGCCCTGGGGGACGCCCTCACCCTGGGGCTCGGCGCGGACCGGGCGAGCCGGCCGGTCTGGATGGGGCTCGGTCTGCTCCTGGCGGGGAGCCTCGCCCTCGGGGCCTTCCTCCGGCGCCGGTGGAGCGGGGGAGGGCTCCTCGACGGGGCCGGGATGGACCCCTGGGAGCGCGGGCTCGTCCTCTCCGGGGCGGTCTCGTTCCTGCTCTCGTTCCCCATCGTCTTCATCCCCTTGATGCAGGTCATGCCGGGGATGAGCGGCATGCGGGTCCCGGCGCGGTTCGCCGCCTTTTTCGAGCTGACGGTCGTCTGGTTCGCCGCCCGCGGCTTCGACGCGCTCCTCTCCCGGATGGGGCGCCCGATCGGCCGGCGCCTGGCGCTCGCCGGCCTCTCCCTCGCCCTCTTCCTGGAGCTCCTGCCGCGCCCCCTGACCTGGGTGCCGGTGGCGCGGGAGGAGGAGTTCCCGGAGGTCTACCGCTGGCTCGCCGGGCAAGACGACGTGCGCGCCCTGATCGAGCTCCCCTTGCGGACCGACGCCTCCGAGACGGCCTACATGTACTACTCGACCCTGCACTGGAAGCCGATCGCCAACGGCTTCAGCGGCTTCATTCCCCCGAGCTACGACCGGATCGCCGGCCGGCTGCAGCAGAGCTTCCTGCCCGATACCGAGGCCGTCGGCCTCCTCGCTCGGGAGGGAATTACCCACGTCGTCGTCCATGCCGACCAGCTGGGCGGGCAGTGGCGGCGGCTCAAGGACCCCGCGGGGTTCGTCCGCCAGTGGGAGGGGGAGATGGGGAACCGGGTCGAGCTGGTCCACGCCGCCGACCCCGACCGGGTCTACCGGATCGGACCCGGGGCGGCGAGATGACGGACCGCGGTGCTCTGAAGCGTGGTCTCTGGGCGGCGGCGGTGGCCTTTCTCTTCGCCTCCGCGCTCTTCCTCGCCCAGCGGCGGATCGACTGGAGCTACGACGAGGAGGGCTTCCAGTGGTACGGGTCGGTGGCGGTGGCGCACGGCCAGGTCCCGCTCCGCGACTTCTACTCCTACGACCCCGGCCGCTACTACTGGAACGGGGCCTGGGCCAAGGTACTGGGGGAGGGGGTCCTTGCGCTCCGCCTGTCGACCGCCCTCTTCGGCACCCTCGGGCTCTTCCTCGGGCTCCTCGCGGCGCGGCGGGCGTTGCCCCGCCCCTGGCTCCTCGTGCCGGTGGGGGCCGTGCTCCTCCTCTCGATGGTGCCGCGCAACAAGCTCTTCGAATCCGCCCTCGCGATGGCCGCGGTCTACGCCGCGGTCCTCCTCCTCGAACGGCCGAGCCTCGGCCGCCATGCCGGGGCCGGGGCGGTGGTGGGCCTGGCCGGCTTCTTCGGCAAGAACCTGGGCGGCTATCTCCTCCTCGCCTTCCTCCTGCTGATCGCCTGGCAGCGCTGGCGGCTCGCGGCCCCTGGAGAGCCGGGGCTCGGCCGCCGGCTCGCCGCCTGGGCGGGCGGGGTGGCGCTCGGCGCCTCGCCGCTCCTCCTCATGCTGGCCTTCGTCCCGGGGTTCTTCCGCGCCTATGTCGATTCCATCCTCTTCTTCCTGCAGCAGGGGCGGACCAACTTCCCCCTGCCCGTCCCCTGGCCCTGGCGGGTCCGCCATCTGGCCCTGACTCTCGTCGGGCTCGAGAACCTCTGCCTCGGCGTCGCGTTCCTCCTCGTGCCCCTGGTTCTCGCCGTGTCCCTCGTCTTCCTCCTTCGCACCCGGCGGGAGGATCTGGGCTCGCGTGTCCTCCTCCTTGCCGCCTTCCCGGTGGGCCTCTTCTATGCCCACCACGCCTTCTCGCGCGCCGACCTCGCCCACCTGGGTTCGAGCATTCAGCCGGTGCTCCTCGGCCTCGTGGCGCTGCCGGCCGCTCTCGCCTCCCGGGCGTGGCGCCGGGCGGCCGGGGCGGCGGTCGCCCTCGTCCTCGCCGCCGTCACCCTCCTGGCGTTCCTGCCCGCGAGCCCCCTCTTCCAGCGCCTGACGACCGACCTCTTCTGGGCCTACAAGGTGGCCGGCGACGACCTCTGGCTGGGGCCGCGGATGACCGATTTCCTCGGCTGGGCCGAGGACGCGGTCGGCAGCCACGTGCCGCCGGGCGCGCCCATCCTCATGGCCCCCAACATGCCTGGCCTCTACCCGTTCTTCGGCCGCCTCTCGCCGGTGTGGAACGTCTATCCCATCTGGCCGTCGGAGGGCCGGCTCGACCAGCGGATGCTCGGCGAGCTCAAGAGAAGGGATGTGAAGTGGGCGCTCCTCCAGAACGCCAGCGTCGACGGCTACGAGGAGTTTCGCTTCCGCAACACCCATCCCGAGGTCTGGGACTACCTGATGACGGAGTTCGAGACCGCCGAGGTCTGGAAGTCGGGGCATCCCCGGCGCGGGCTGCTGCTGCGGAGGAAGGGGGCGGTGGACGTGGCGCCACCGCCGGCGCCGTAGGCATTCCCGGACCGGCGCGGTCCGCGGTCCTCGTGGCACTCTGGATGTAAGATCCGCGGCCCGAATGCCCGCGGAAGCTATCCCGTGAGCCCGCCCCAAGGAGCCGCCAATCCTGACCGAGACTCAAACTCCGCAACCGACCGTCGCCGCCTCCACGCCCGGCGCCTGTATCCAGGACCTCTTCGCCCAGCAGGCCGAGCGCACCCCCGACGCCCTGGCGGTCATCGGCGCCAACGGCGAGCGGCTGACCTACCGCGAGCTCGACATCCGGGCGAACCGGCTGGCCCGCCGCCTGCGGGACCTGGGGGTCGGCCCCGAGACCCCGGTCGCCATCTCGCTCCCGCGGTCGCCCGAGATGGCGGTCGCGGTGCTCGCTGTGGTCAAGGCCGGCGGCGCCTACCTGCCCCTCGACCCGGCCTATCCGGAGGCGCGACGGGCCTACATGCTGGAGGACTCCGGGGCCCTCCTGCTGCTCACGGCCGATGCCGCGGCGCCGCCGCTCCCCGGGTTCCGCGGCCGGGTGATCGGGATCGGAGAGGCCGAACGCGAGGCGGCGCGGCTCGAAGCAGGCGGCCTAACCGTGGCGACGTCGCCCGAGAACCTCCTCTACGTCATCTACACCTCGGGCTCGACCGGCCGCCCGAAGGGGGTGATGATCCCGCACCGGGCCCTCGTCAACCACATCGCGAGCGTCGTCGAGCGCTACCCCTTGGGGCCCGCCGACCGCATGCTGCAGCTCGCCTCGCTCTCCTTCGACGTCGCGGCGGAGGAGATCTTCGCCACCTGGCTCGCGGGAGCGGCCCTGGTGCTGGCCCCGCCGCACGCCCTCGACTCGCCGGCGGAGCTGCTGCGGACGATCGGCGCGGGCGGGGTGACGGTCTGCGGCCTGACCGCCTCCTACTGGCACGCCCTGGTGACGGAGCTGGCCCGGGGGGCCGTCACCCTTCCGGAATCCCTGCGGCTGATCATCGTCGGCGCCGAGGTGGTCTCGGCCGAGCGGCTCGCGGTCTGGCAGCGGACGGTCGGCGGGCGAACGCAGGTGTGGAACGCCTACGGCCCCACCGAGACGACCGTCCAGGCCACCCTCTACGAGCCGCTCCTGCCGGGGACGTCTCTAGAGACGCGGGGAAGCTCCGTGCCCATCGGCCGGCCGCTCGGCAATGTCCAGATCTACCTGCTCGGCCCCGAAATGGAACCGGTGCCCGCCGGCGAGCTGGGGGAGGTCCACATCGGCGGCCTGGGGGTCGCGCGCGGCTACCTGCGCCGGCCGGATCTGACCGCCGAGCTCTTCCTCCCCGACCCTTCAGCCGGCGGGCCGGGCGCCCGGCTCTACCGCAGCGGTGACCTCGCCCGGCTCCTGCCTACGGGCGACCTCGAATTCCTCGGCCGGCGCGACGAGCAGGTCAAGGTGCACGGCTACCGCATTGAGCCGGGTGAGATCGAGGCGGCCTTGCGCCAGCACCCCGAGATCGCCGACGTGGTGATCGTCGCCCGCGAGCGGACGACGGCCGATCCGGTGCCCGCCGACGACGCGGACGCCGCCCGGCTGGCCGCCCGCCTTGCGGCCCTGCCGGCGGCGGAGGCGGAGCGGCTCCTGTCCGCGGTGGAGACGGCTCCAGAACCGCCGGCCGCGACTGGCGGCCGGCGGTTCACCCGCCGTTCCCGCGCCTTCGAGCTCTCTCTCGCCTTGAAGGACGACGGCTTCATCGCTCCGCCCGCCACGAACCAGCGCTCCTGGCTGGTCAACCAGGTGCTGGACGAGGCCGCGGCCGACCTCGAACACCTGGACCGGATCGCCCCCTCCTTCGTCCCCGGCTCCGAGCGGGCGAGGATCGAGAGCCGGCGCTGGCGGGAGACCGCCGCGCGCTACGACGGCCACCAGCTGGAGATCGCGGGCCAGCAGGTCATGCAGGACTGGGAGCGCCCCCTCATGCGGGCCATGGCGGAGGTCGCGGCCGAGTCGCACGGCGATG
>JAXDLD010000443.1:0-3205 GCA_034666805.1 Acidobacteriota bacterium | reverse complement strand
TCCCGGTCCTGTATAAGATACGGAGCCATGAGCGCCCAGGTTGAGGCATCCGATCCTGAAACTCTCTCTCCGCTGCGCTGGAGCCCGCGGGGGCTCGAGCTGCTCGACCAGACCCGTCTGCCCGGAGAAGAGGTGTGGATCGTCTGCGAGCGCCCGGAGCAGGTGGCCGACGCCATAAGGCGGCTCGCCGTGCGCGGCGCTCCGGCGATCGGGGTGGCGGCGGCCTACGGCCTGGTCCTCGGCCTCCGCGATTTCGAAGAGCCCGCCCTCCTCGACCGGCGCTTCGACGAGGTCGAGGCCCTCCTCGCCGCCACCCGACCGACGGCGGTCAACCTGCGCTGGGCGCTCGCGCGCGGCCGCCGCGTCTTCGCCGAGAGCCGCGCCGGCGGGCCCGCGGCGGTTGCCTCGGCGCTCCTCGCCTGGGCGCACGCCCTCTACGCCGAGGATATCGCGGTCAACCGCCGCATGGGGGAGCATGGCGCCAGGCTCTTCGCCGCCGGCGACCGGGTGCTCACCCACTGCAACGCGGGAGCCCTGGCGACGGCGGGCTACGGCACGGCGCTGGGAGTGATCCAGTCCTCGTTCCGCCAGGGCCGGCTGGGCATGGTGTGGGTCGACGAGACCCGCCCGCTGCTCCAGGGGGCGCGCCTAACCGCCTGGGAGCTCAAGCGTCTCGGCATCCCCTTCCGGCTGGTGACCGACTCGAGCGCCGGCGCGCTCATGGCCCGCGGCCTGGTCGACCGGATCGTCGTCGGCGCCGATCGCATCGCCGCCAACGGCGACACGGCCAACAAGATCGGCACCTACACGGTGGCGGTCCTCGCGGACCGGCACGGCATCCCGTTCTACGTCGCCGCGCCTCTGTCGACGATCGACCGCGACACGAAGACGGGAGCGGAGATCCCCATCGAGGAGCGGGAGACGCGGGAGGTGACCGAGCTCCTGGGCACGCCCATCGCACCCGGCGAGACCGCGGCTTTGAACTTCGCCTTCGACGTCACTCCGCACGAGCTGATCGCCGGGATCATCACCGAGGTGGGGGTCCTGACGCCCCCCTACACGGAGAGCATCGCGAGCGCCTTCGCAGGGCGCGGATCGGGAACGGAGGGGACGGGATAGGAACTATGGATGGGCGGCTTGGTGGAGGCGGTGGGAGTCGAACCCACGTCCGAGAAACGCGTCAAGGAAGTGTTTACGCGCGTTTTCTTCCATTTGAATCTCGCCGTGCGCGCTTCGGAGGAAGGAGCCTCACGCGACAGCCAGCCTTGCTTTCGTATCGAGGTCCGGCGCAAGGCATCCGGACCCGTTGACCCGCTTAGAGTTGCGCCCTGTCAGGAGTGGCGGGCCACGCCCCTGAGCAGGACGTCACGACCTAGTTCTTAGGCCGCGAGAGCGAAGTTGTCGTTCGCAGTTATAATGTCCGTTTAACGAGCAGACACTCGACACGAGACTTCCCCACCGCAGTTGTTCCCCGTCGAAACCGGTACGCCCCCATTTGCCAAAGAACCGTGGACTGCTGACGCCACTATAAACCAGGTGGACCCCCGGAAGGATTCCCGTCCGCCTCTCCGGCACCTCCCGCGCCGCCCGAAATTGCCGCGACCAGCCCCAGGAACTCCTCGGGGCCACTGACGCGGAGGCGCGAGAGGACGATGAACCAGGCGGCTAAGGCGAGCACCACCCCCAGGGGAGCGAGGCGGAGGAGGGGCGGGTAGAGGGGCCAGAGGATGAGGACGAGGCCGCCGAGCCCGCCGAGGAGGAGGAAGGAGACGGGAGCGATCCGCAGCCGGTACTCGCTCCCCTCGACCCTCAAGGACAGGCGCGAGCCGCCGGGGATCGGCTCCGCCGCGAGCTCGCCTTCCAGAAAGCCCTGGCGCAGGCCGGCGGTGACGGGCAGGCGGAGCCTCGGACCGTTGAGCTCCGCTCCCCAGTCGGCAGCCGCCCGCGCCGCCGCGGCGAGGGCCGCCGCCGGCTCGCAGGCCAGCTCGATCGCGTGCTCGTTCAGGCAGCCTTCTCGGCCTTCTCTGCGAGGACTTCGGCGAAGAAGGCCTCGACGGTGGCGAGGAAGCTGGGCACGTCGGGGATCTGCTGGATGCTCTGGCGCAGGCGCCTGCCGTTGGGGAGGCCATGGGTGTACCAGCCGGTGAACTTGCGCAGCTTGTGGAGGGCGTACTTGCCGTGCTCGCGCTCGGCCACCATGCGGAAGTGTCCGAGGATCAGGTCGCGCCGGTCCTCCAAGGTGGGCTCCGAGAGGGCGCCGCCGGAGAGCCGGGAGGCGATCTGGCGGAAGAGCCAGGGGTTGGTGGTGGCGCCGCGGCCCACCATGACCCCGTCGCAGCCGGTCTCCGCCATCATCCGCAGGGCGTCCTCGGGGCAGCGGACGTCGCCGTTGCCGATCACCGGGATGGACAAGGTCTCCTTCAAACGGGCGAGGTGGCTCCAGTCGGCCTCGCCCGAGAACATCTGGCGCGCCGTCCGCGCGTGCATGGCGACCGCGGCGACCCCATTGGCCTCGCAGGCCCGCCCGAGGTCGAGATAGTTGCGGCGCTTCTCGTCCAGGCCGAGCCGGAACTTGACGGTCAGGGGGATCGAGATCGCCTGCCGCACCGAGCGGACGATCTCCTCGGCGAGCGCGAGGTCCCCCATCAAGGCGGCGCCGGCGCAGCCCTTGAGCACCTTGTTGGCCGGGCACCCCATGTTGATGTCGCAGATGTCGGCCCCCAGCTCCTCGACGACCCGCGCCGCCTCGGCCATGGTGGCGGCATCGGAGCCGTAGATCTGGATGGCGAGCGGGCGCTCCTCGGCGGAGAAGTACATCAGCTCGCGGGTGCGGTCGTTGCCCGAGACGATCGCCTTCGAGGAGATGAACTCCATCGACACCACCCCGACGCCGCCGATCCGCCGGACGATGAGGCGGAAGTCGCGGTCCGTCACCCCCGCCATGGGGGCGAGCCAGAGGGGCGGGTCGACGTGGACGGGTCCGATCTCTACCATGGCGGCAGTATTGTAACCCGCCGCCTACGAACGGACCGAGCGGCCGAGAACGTAGGTCAGGAGGGCGCCGACGGCAGCCCACTGGAGACTCCCCAGGACGAGGCTCGCCGTGAGGAACCTGCCGCCGGTCAGGTGCAGGAAGGCGAGGGAGGCGGGGAAGTCCATCCAGACCAGGACGTTGCCGCGCCCGAATCGGCTCCAGGTCGACCAG
>JAXDLD010000442.1:0-3205 GCA_034666805.1 Acidobacteriota bacterium | reverse complement strand
CACCCGGCCGGCGGCACCGCGCGCCCAACGGGAGGCCAGTAGCAGAGAGGGCCGGCTCCCCCCATATGGAACCGGCCCTCTGTGCTTCTCTACGGTGTGCGGGACCTTCTACGAGGCGACCGCGCCGACCCTATCTAAGACCCCGGCAGGGTCCAGCGGCGGGAGTCCATGCAGGAGGGTAGGCGCCAGCTCCGCCGCGAGCGCTCGGGCCTTGCCCCCGAAGCGGAACGTCCCTAGGATTCGCCGCTCGGGGATGTAGACCAGGGAGTAAGCCTTGCTCCCTTCCCAGGCCCGCCCGCCGCCTCCATGGCCCCGGAAGATGCCGAACGGGGGCGAGATGATCCCCTCCCGCTCGACCTCCTGCCCATCCTCCAAGACGACCGGGAACCGGCCCCCACGGCGCCAGGAGAGCGAGATGGGCGACGGGGACGGCGCCACGAGGGACGGGGGGACGGTAGGCGCGGCCCGGGGCCGGGGCCGGGCATGAACGTCCGCCGCTTCCGCGAGCCAAGCCGAGATGGAGAGATGCCCGACCAGCTCCGCGGCCCTCTTCCACGCGGCTCCTTGCTCGACCGTGGCGGAGACGCTGAAGGTTGCCAGCTTCAGACTATCCATGCTCCTCCTCCTTTCTGCAAGTGAACGGCGAGCCGTAGGCGGTACGGTTGGCGCGGCTGATGGCGTCGAGAGCCCTTGACCACTCGGGGCCGGGGACCTCCTCCGGGACCGATGTGTCCCAATTGACCTTGAACGTCGCCAGCACGCGCGCGAGCGTCTTGCAGCTCTTCCGAAGAGAGAGCTTCGCCAAGTGCGAGCCGGTAGGGACATGCACCAGGTTGTAGGCGGGGGGCATCGTCGGCCGGAGGTCTTTGTCCTCCTCATCCTTGTAGATCCCGAAGGGGCCGGCGGCGATGCCGTTGACCTCGTGGAGGGTCGCCTCCGGGGCGTTGAAGTAGGGCAGGCGCAGAGCGTTGAAGCGGGCGCGGCGCCAGCGGAGCACCAGGCGGGGGACGAACCGGCCGAGATGGCGGAGCCGTTCGCTCGCGAGGGTGGCGAGCCATGCCGCTATGCTGGGGGCTCCCTCGTACTGTGCCGCTCCTCCCCATCGTGCGGCCTGTTGTCGGGTTGCGCGGACGGTGAACGTCGTCGTGTTCCGGCTCCCCATGGCTAGACCTCGTAGAACTCGATGCCGTAAGGGAGAGAGAGGCTCGGCTCGACCCGGACGATCTCCCATTCTTGATCTTCGGGGGCATCGTCGCCCGCGTCCCAGATCCGCCAGTAGGCGAACCACCTACCGGCCAGGTAGAGGACGGTAAGCCGGCACTCATCCGGGCCGTAGCGCTGGAACCACTCCTCGGCGCGGCGGGCTTCCGCGACCTCCTCCGGGGTGGGGTTGAAGTGGATCTCTCCGACGGCGTCATAGAGGGCGCGGCGGGTGGCCTCCGTGACCTCGGAGAGGTCGATCGGGGCGGGGGGCGGGGTAGACTGCTCGCGGTCGCGCATAGGGTTCCTTCCTGTGCGTGGCTGGGCTCGGCGGGTGTCGTAAGCACTCGCCGGGCCGCTCGATAAGGAATCCGCCCCTGTCGGGGCGGGGCTTCAGACCGGCGCCACATGGCGCCGGTTTCACTTTGGGGATGGGGAGCGAAGGGGGACGAACCGGCCCACCGAGAGGAGCCCCGGGTAGGGCTCTACCGAGGAGGCTCCGTTGCGTGCCTGTTGCGTGTCGCGTGGATTCGGCGAGGACAAAACCGTCGCAAGTTGTTGATTCTAAAGAATATCCCCAACGGGATTCGAACCCGTGTCGCCGCCTTGAAAGGGCGGTGTCCTAACCACTAGACGATGGGGACTCAAGCGGGAGAGCGGCCTGGAGGCAGCTCACGCATAGGGTACCACAGCAGGCTCCGGGCTCGACCCCGTGAGAGAATCGGGCGCTATGATCTCGACCCCGAAGCACCCTCTCTCGCCCGTGGGCCGAGAGACCGCGGAGCTCCCTCTCGAACCGCCGGCCGCCGAGATGCGGCGGATGGTCGAGGCGGCCCTCGCGCGGATCGTCGCCCATGTCGAGTCGCTCCCGTCCCAGCCCGCCGCGGCCACCGAGGGGGCCGTCGAGCTCGCGCGGTCGCTCGTCGAGCCGATGCCGGAGGAGGGCACCCCCTTCCCCGCTCTCCTGGACCTCCTCTTCGAGCGGGCGATCCCGGCCTCGTTCAACGCCGCCGGGCCCGGTTACCTGGCGTACATCCCGGGCGGCGGGCTGTTCCATGCCGCGGTGGCCGACCTCATCGCCGATACGGTCAACCGCTACACCGGCGTCTTCGCCGCCGCCCCCGCCCTCTCCCAACTCGAGGCCAACGCCCTCGCTTGGCTGGCCGAGATCGTCGGCTACCCCAGGGAGGCGCGGGGGTTCTTCACCAGCGGCGGCTCGCTCGCCAACTGGACCGGCCTCGTCACCGCCCGGCGCGAGCGGCTGCCCGAGAACTTCCTCTCGGGCATCCTCTATGCCTCGGCGGAGACCCACCACTCGGTGCAGAAGGCGGCGCTCCTCGCCGGCTTCCCCGAAGGCAACGTGCGCAGGGTGCCGAGCGACGAGCGCTTCCGCATCCTGCCCGAGGCCCTGGAGGCGCAGATCGGGGAGGACCGGCGGCAGGGGCTCACCCCCTTCCTCGTCGTCGGCAACGCGGGCACGACCAACACCGGCGCCGTCGACCCGCTCCCCGAGCTCGCCGACCTGGCGGCGCGGCACGGGCTCTGGTTCCACGTCGACGCCGCCTACGGCGGCTTCTTCCTGCTCACCCAGGAGGGCCGGCTTACCATGCGCGGCATCGAACGCGCCGACTCGGTGGTCCTCGATCCGCACAAGGGGCTCTTTCTCCCCTACGGCACCGGCGCCCTCCTGGTCCGGGACGGTGCCGCGCTGAAGCGCGCCCACACCGTCGCCGCCGACTACATGCCGCCCATCCAGGAGGACCCCGACCTCGTCGACTTCTGCGAGATCTCGCCCGAGCTGTCGAAGCCCTTCCGCGGTCTCCGGGTCTGGCTGCCCGTCAAGCTCCTCGGCATCGCCCCCTTCCGCGCCGCCCTGGAGGAGAAGCTCGCCTTGACCCGCTGGGCGACCGCGGAGCTGCGCACGATTCCGGAAATGGAGATCCTTGCCGAGCCCCAGCTCTCGATCGTCGCCTTCCGCCTCCATCCGCCGGAGTGGACGGATCTG
>JAXDLD010000441.1:0-5242 GCA_034666805.1 Acidobacteriota bacterium | reverse complement strand
CGGCCCGTGGTCGGGCAGCCGACGATCAGCCGCTCCTGCCCGGCGGTGCGGGCGAGGAGCAGCTCGAAGGCGGCGAGGAGGCCCATGTAGAGGGTCGCTCCCTGGCGGCGGGTGGCGCGGCGGAGCGCCGAGAGGACTTCAGCCGGCAGCTCGAAGGTGCAGGCGCCGGCCCGATAGCCCTGAACCGGGGGGCGCGGGCGGTCGGTCGGCAGGTCGAGGGTCAGCGGCGCTCCGGCGAGCGCCTCCCGCCAGTACTGCCAGAGCCGTTCCCCCTGGCATCCCGCCAGCAGCTCCTCTTCCCGCCGCGCGAGGTCTCCGGGGGAGAGATCCGGCGGGGGCGGCAGGCCGGCATCTTCTTCCGCTTCTTCCGCGCCCGCCGCAACCGCCCGTGCGTAGAGCACCCCCAGCTCCCGGACGAGAATGGAGAGCGACCAGAAGTCGGCGACGATGTGATGGATCGCGAGGGCCAGGGCGTAGCCGCCGTCCGCCAAGGGGAGCACGGCAAGGCGCAGGAGGGGCCCGGCCGCGAGATCGAAGGGGGCGAAGGCCACGGCCGCCAGCCGGCCGGGCATCTCCTCCCAGGTCGCCGCGCCCTGGAGCTCCTGGAAATCGACGGCGCCGGCCGGAGCGATCCTCTGGAGCGGGCCGGCGGGGCCGGCCAGGAAGGTCGTGCGCAGGGCCGGGTGCCGGGCCACGAGCCCGGCCGCCGCCCGCCGGAGGGCCGCGGCGTCGAGCTCCCCGATCACCCGCACCGCGCCGGCGATGACGTACGCGGGGTTGCCCGGCGCCAGCCGGTCGAGGAACCAGAGCGCCCGCTGGCCGTAGGTCGCGGGGAGGTCCCCGTCGTCCGGGGCGGGGATCGCCATGGCCCGCGGGATGGCGCCGGGGCTGGGGGTGGGGAACGGCTGGGTGCTCACGAGGCTTCGATCCTAGCCTCTCCGTCGCTCGAAGGGTAGGGTCGAACCTCACCCCTCCTGGCGCTTCTGCCGCGCCGCGAGCTCGATATCTCGGCCGCGAAGCCGAGGGCGTCGCCGGCCTCCTCCTCGCCCGCGTCCCAGAGCTTCTTCGCCTCCCGGAACGCCCGGCGCGAGGCCTCGCGGTCCCCCAGCCGGCGCTCGGCCTCGGCGACGGCGGCCCCGGCGAGCCCGCGCAGCTGCAACAGCCAGGCGCGCTCACAGGGTTCGTCCTCGACCAGGCGGCCGGCGATGTCGACCGCCATCCGGGCGAGCTCCAGACTCTCCCCGGCCTCCTCCACCTCGAGGCTCGCCCGGACCAGCAGCTCCGAGAGCCCCCAGCTCCGGAACCGCTCCCGCGAGGTCGCGGTCCTCCTGATCGAGCTCGATCGCGCCCGCCCGCAGCACCGTCGACTGGGCAACTAAGCTCCCCTCGACTCTGGATGTACCTTTCTGGTGCCTCCAGCCCAAACTTGGTGTATATTACTGGCATGCCCTCTCCCAAAGTCGACGCCGAGGTCCGCCGCCTCTCCTCTCTCCTGGAGGCGGTGCTGCGCTACCGTGGGCCGGGCGGAGGCCTGCGGGTGGGAGCCCGCACCATCGAGCGCCAGCTCGGCTGGGCGGCCGGCACCCTCTCGCGAGTCCTTCAGGGCAAGATCGAGATCAAGATCCGCCATGTCCTCGAGGTGCTCGAGGTCCTCGACACCCCGCCCGAGGACTTTTTCGAGCTCGCCTACCAGCAGCGGGCGCGCACCGGCACCGCGCAGGACCTTCTGGCCTTCCTCGAGTCGCGCGGCCTGCGCGGCGGCCCGCAGGTCCTCGACAAGCCGGAGGCCGCCATCTCGGACGACGAGCTCGACGAGCGCATCCTCACGGCCCTGCGACGCCTGAACCTCAGCCTGCCGAAGCAGGGCGAGCCGGGGACGGGATCGTGACCCCGCACCCCCCCTCCCGCCTCTAGCACCCCGCGGCTGCCCGCCGTGCGCGTTTCACTAGCCGCCCGCGTCGCCGCCCGCGAGGCCAAGGACCCCTGCTTCCGTGTCAATTGAAAGTTCAACTTTCATTCTGCGCGACTTGGACTTCAGGGCAGCCAAACTCAAGCTTCTTCGTTCGATCCTCCCGAAGGGTCTGTTACCTTTTCCTCCCCCAGCACTCTATCTAAGAGTCAAGCACCGGGGCCCCGGCTCCTTGGCCAACCGAAAGGAGGAGTCTTACGATGCGAAACCACAAAGGGGCCTCCCGTGTCCTCGCGGGTCTCGGGGGATCCGCGCTGCTGCTCGGCTTGACCGCGCTCACCCCGGCGACGAGCGCGCCGGCGGCAACCCCGGCCGCCCCGATCGATCCGATCGCCGCCAACTCCAGCCAGATGCTCGACGACGGCCGCGCCACCTTCCGTTACGACACGTTCGGCGATCAGGTCTTCTGGAGCCGCCTGCTGGGGCTCCACCAAGCCCTCCCGCAGGTGAGCCCGAAGACGGCGCTCGCGGTCGGGCTCAAGGTCGACGCCGAGGCCCTCCCGCCCGAGGTGCTCGCCGCTTTGAAGCGGGGGGCGGTCAACCTCGACGATCCCGCCGTCACCCTGGACCTCGTGAAGCGCCAGGCCGTTCTTGGAGTGAAGGGCTTTTACAACCCGGATGGGAGCTTGCGCTCGGCCGGCATCACCTGCGCGTTCTGCCACTCGACCGTCGACGACTCGGTGGCACCCGGTATCGGCCGGCGGCTCGACGGTTGGGCCAACCGCGACCTGAACGTCGGCGCGATCGTCAACCTCGTCCCCAACGTCCAGCCGGTCGCCCACCTCCTCGGGGTGAGCGAGGGGACGGTGCGCACGGTGCTCCAGAGCTGGGGGCCGGGCCGCTTCGACGCCGAGCTGTTCCTCGACGGCAAGGCGTTCCGGCCGGATGGCAAGACGGCGGCCACCCTCATCCCTCCCGCCTACGGCCTGGCCGGCGTCAACGCCCATACCTACACGGGCTGGGGATCGGTCACCTACTGGAACGCCTTCGTGGCCAACCTGGAGATGCACGGCAAGGGGAGGTTCTGGGACCCGCGCCTCGCCGACCCGGTGAAGTTCCCGGTCGCGGCCCGCGCCGGGTTCGCCGACGTACAGGACGACCTCGACCTGATCACCCCCAAGCTCGCGGCCCTCCAGTTCTACCAACTCGCCATCCCCGCTCCCCCGCCGCCGGCCGGCAGCTTCGACAGTCTGGCGGCCCAGCGCGGCAAGATGGTCTTCGCCCAGGCGGGCTGCGCGCGCTGCCACGTGCCCCCCATCTACACCGAGCCCGGGTGGAACATGCACACTCCCGAGGAGATCGGGATCGACGACTTCCAGGCCAGCCGCTCCCCCGACGGCCGCTATCGCACTACCCCGCTCAAGGGCCTCTGGGCCCACGCCAAGGGGGGCTTCTACCACGACGGCCGCTTCGCCACCCTGAACCAGGTCGTCGACCACTACGACGGCCACTTCCACCTGCAGCTCAGCGCGCAGCAGAAGTCCGACCTCGTTCAGTTCCTCAAGTCCCTGTAACCCGCGTCGGCTCAACGCGAGAGCCGCCCGGCCTTCCTGGCCGGGCGGTCGGTTCTCCTTGGGCCCTTCCTGGGAACAGCGAGGGGGATCGCGGTGTTATGATGGTATCAGAGCGGAGCCTTCTCGACCGGCTCCGTCCTTTCCCGATGCGATCCCGAACCTCGATCCTCAGCCTGCTCTTCGCCCTTCTCTGGGGAATGACCGCCGCGGTCTATCCCTGTGGGATGAACGCGCTCGGGCAGGAGCCTTCTATGCCGGCGATATCGGCGATGGCGGCGATGCATCCGGCATCCCAGCATTGTGACGGCTCGATGGCGCCGCGGATCTCCTCGGCCAACCGGCACAAGGGCTGTTGCGATTCGCCGAAGAAGCCGGGCCGGAGCAGCGATCGGAGCGACTGCGAGAAGGCCTGCCAGAGTGGCTTGGCCGTGCTCGGGTCGGTGCCGGTTCTCTCTGGGCTCGGGGTTGAGACCGAGTTGGCGAGCCGCGGCGGCCCAAGCCCTGTTTCCCTCCTGACTCAGACGATCGATCACATCCCCCTGATCTAGACGGCCCCCAAAAGCCGCTCTGCCGCGAGAACCGGACGTCTCTCGTCCGTTTCCTGCATCAACTTCGTCCAACGGACAGGGGATCTTCGTATGTCGTACAGGAAAAGTCTCAGCTCGATCGCACTGACTCTGGCGCTCTGTGCCGCCGTTCCAGCCTGGGCGCAGGAGAAGCCCGGCGCGGCCCCTCCCGCGGAACCCATGCCGGACATGCCGGGAATGCCGGGGATGGCCGGCATGGATCATTCCCATGGCATGAGCATGCACGCCATGTTGGGCCCCTACGGCATGAGCCGGGAGGCCTCGGGCACCTCCTGGCAGCCGGAATCCACCCCCCATGAGGGGCTGCACACGGACCGCGGGCCCTGGCAGCTCATGCTCCACGGCGATGCCATGCTGGTCTACTCCGATCAGGCCGGGCGGAGCCGGGATACCAAGACCTTCAGCGAGAACATGATCATGGGGATGGCCTCCCGTGCGCTCGGGGAGGGCCGGCTCGGGCTCCGGGCGATGCTCTCCGCCGAGCCCTATACGATCGGCCGCTCCGGCTTCCCGCTCGTGCTGCAGACCGGGGAGACCGCGAACGGCGTCACCCCGCTCGTCGACCGCCAGCACCCGCACGACCTCGTGATGGAGCTCGCGGCCACCTACAGCCTCCCGGTCGGGGAGAAGAGCTCGGTCTTCGCCTACCTGGCGGAGCCCGGCGAGCCGGCGCTGGGGCCCCCCACCTTCATGCACCGCTTCTCCGGCATGGACAATCCCGAGGTGCCGCTCGCGCATCACTGGCTGGATTCGACCCACATCTCCTTCGGCGTCGCCACCCTGGGGTGGATCTCGGGGGCCTGGAAGCTCGAGGGTTCGGCCTTCAACGGGCACGAGCCGGACGAGAACCGCACCAACATCGAAAGCCCCCGGCTCAACTCCTACTCCTTCCGGGCCTCCTTCCAGCCCGCCCCGAACTGGTCGTTGCAGGCGAGCTTCGGGCACCTCGACAGCCCCGAGCAGTTGGAGCCCGGGGTGAACAGCAACCGGGCCACGGCCTCGGCGATCTACAACCGTCCGCTCGCCGACGGCAACTGGCAGACGATGTTCGCCTGGGGCCGGAACGACCGCAACCCCGGCCGGGCGACCAACGCTCTCTTGCTCGAAAGCGCGGCGAGCCTCGGGCAGCGGCATACGCTGCTCGGCCGCTTGGAGCGGCTGGAGAACGACGA
>JAXDLD010000440.1:0-5346 GCA_034666805.1 Acidobacteriota bacterium | reverse complement strand
AGCGTCGACACCGACCTCTCCGTCGACTACGGCCTGGGGGCCGTCACCTTCCATGGCCAGATCCTCGTCAAGGGCCTGGGCGGCCAGTCCTTCTCGGACTCCGGCGACTCCGGGGCGGTGGTGCTCGAGCGCGCCACCGGCAAGGCGGTCGGGCTCCTTTTCGCCGGCTCGCCTAGCCACTCGGCGGCGAGCCACATCGACGACGTCCTCACCTCCCTGGACATCCGCCTGGCCTCTCTTTGAGGGGCTGCGGCTATACTGATCCGCGCGACGGGAGGCTTTACCTTGGCGACCGAAGAAGAGATCCACGGCCTCAAGGCCCGGCACGCGGCCCAGCTCATGGCCCGGCCCGGGGTGAGCGGGGTGGGAGTCGAGCGGGACGGCCAAGGAGGGTACGTCTTGACCGTCCACCTGGAGAGCGCCGATCCCTCCCTCGCCGCCGGGCTCCCGGCCGAGATCGAAGGCCACGCGATCCGCTACTGCCCGAGCGGACCCTACCGCAAGCTCCCCGCCATCGGCGGGGACGATGGCGGGAAATAGACAACCGCCGTCCCGAGGGAGCCGCGAAGGTCGACGCCATGGAGTGGAGAAGGGGAGACTATGCGATCGACGACGACCCGGGGCGCCTCGACCTCGACGTCGTCCACGGCTTCCTCTCCCGCTCCTACTGGGCCGAGGGCATCCCGCGGAGGACCGTGGAGCGCTCGATCGCCCACTCGATCCCCTTCGGCCTCTTCCGCATCGCATCACCCGGGGAGGGAGCGGCGGCGGAGCAGGTGGGCTTCGCCCGGGTGGTGAGCGACCACGCCACCTTCGCCTATCTGGCCGACGTCTTCATTCTCGAACCCCACCGCGGCCACGGCCTGGGGGTCTGGCTCGTCGAATGCATCGTCGGCCATCCGGAGCTCCAGTCGCTCCGCCGCTGGATGCTCGCCACCAAGGACGCCCACTCCCTCTACCGCCGCTTCGGCTGGGGACCCATGGCCTCTCCCGACCGCTGGATGGAGCGGCTGCCTGTGGGGCGCTACGCGCGCGATATTGGCGACATTGGGGAGGAAGAATGAAGGAGGTCCGGCCGGTCTGCATGGTGGGGAGGACGGTCCGCCTGGAGCCGCTCACCGTGGCCCACGCGCGGCCCCTCTTCCGCCACGCCTGGCCGGAGATCTTCCGCTGGTTCTCCGACTTCCCCCGCGACGAGAGCTACGTCGCCTTCGAGGCCTACGTCGACCGCGTCCTCCTGCATCCCAACAGCCTCGACTTCGTCATCCTCGCCAGGGAGACCGGCGAGCCGATCGGCGCCACCGGCTTCCTGGACGTCCGCCTCGCCCATCACGGCCTGGAGATCGGCCGCACCTGGATCGCCGAGTCGCACCAGGGGACCCGGGTCAACCCGGAGAGCAAGTACCTCCTCCTGCGCCACGCCTTCGAGGAGCTGGAGGTTTTGCGGGTGCAGCTCAAGACCGACCTCAACAACGTGCACAGCCAGCGCGCGATCGAGAAGCTGGGCGCCCGGCGGGAGGGGGTGCTCCGCAACTTCCAGTGCCGCGCGAACGGCAAGATGCGCGATACGGTGATGTACAGCGTCATCGCCGCGGAGTGGCCGGACCTCAAGAACGCCCTGGAAGCCCGGCTGGCCGCGATGGGCGGGGCGTCAGTATAGACTCCGCGGTATGAACAAGAGCCGCCTGCCCCGCATCGTCCTCGCCGTCGTCTTTTCGCTCCCCGTCATCCCCGGCATCTTCGGCATCGTCGGCATCGCCGCCTTCGCCCAGACCCCGCCGCCCAAGCCCGCGGTGGCACCTAACGCGGACCCGCTCGCCGGGATCGCCGTCGTCCCCGATCTCGCGGAGCGCCTCGCGAAGTGGAAGCCGGTCGAGATGCCGTTCGACGACCGCGGCCTGACCTCGCGCGAGCGGGAGCTCGTCGGCAAGCTCGTCGAGGCCTCGCGCGCCCTCGAAGACATCTACTGGCGGCAGGCCGACCCGGCGGACATCCCGCTCTACAACGCCCTCCGGCTCTCGAAGTCGCCGCGCGACCAGGCCGTCGCCCGCATGCTCTGGATCCACGGCAGCCGCTACGACCTGGTGGACGAGAACCGGCCCTTCCTCGGCACCGCCCCCCGGCCCCTCGGCCGCGCCCTCTACCCCGAGGGGCTCACCCGGAAGGAGATCGAGGACTACGTCGCCGCCCACCCGGAGGCCAAGGCGGCGCTCCTCGACGAGCGCACGGTGGTCGTCCGCTCCGGCCAGGGGCTCAAGGCCACGCCCTACCATGTCGTCTACAAGCCGTTCCTCGACCGTGCCGCGAAGGCCCTCCGGGAGGCGGCGAAGCTCTCGGACGACCCGGCCTTCTCCAAATTCCTCAGCCTGCGGGCCGACGCCCTCCTGACCGACGACTACTACGCGAGCGACATCGCCTGGCTCGACCTCCAGAATCCCAAGTTCGACATCATCTTCGCCCCCTACGAGACCTATTTGGACGACCTCCTGGGGATCAAGACCTCCTACGGGGCGGCGGTGATGGTGCGGAACGAAACCGAGAGCGCCAAGCTCGGGGTCTTCCAGAAGTACGTCCCCGACATCCAGGACGCGTTGCCGCTCGACCCCGCGGACCGGCCGTCCAAGAAGGGCCATGTGGCGCCCATGGAGGTGATGGACACCCCCTTCCGCGGCGGCGACCTGCGGCACGGCTACCAGGCGGTGGCGGATAACCTGCCCAACGACCCCCGCGTCCACCAGCGCAAGGGCAGCAAGCAGATTTTCTTCAAGAACTTCATGGATGCCCGGGTGAACGAGGTGATCCTCCCGCTCGCCAAGCGCCTGATGCGGGAGGACCAGGGGAAGCTCCCCACCGCCGAGGGCATCCTGGCGGACGTCCTCATGCACGAGATCGGTCACGGTCTCGGGCCGGCCTTCGCGCGCCAGAACGGCAAGCAGGTCGACATCCGCCAGGCGATCGGGCCCGTCTACTCGGGGTTGGAGGAGGCGAAGGCCGACGTCACCGGCATGTTCGGCCTCGCCTGGCTGGTCGACCACCAGGCTCTCTCCAGGGAGCGGCTGCCGGAGTACTACGCCTCCTACGTCGCCGGGATCTTCCGCACGGTCCGCTTCGGCACCGGCGAGGCGCATGGGAAGGCCGAGATGATGGAATTCAACTATTTGACCGAGCAGGGGGCGATCGTCCGCGACCCCGCGGCCGGCACCTACGCGATCGACCTCGCCAAGATCCCCGGCGCCTTGGCCGCCCTCGCCAAGGAGCTCCTGACCATCGAGGCGACGGGCGACCGCACCCGGGCGGAGAGCTGGTTCAAGAAGTACGAGGTCATGCCGGCGACCTTGAAGACCGACTTGGAGAAGGGCAAGGACCTGCCGGTCGACATCGATCCCCACGGGTCTTTCAGGGAGGGGGTGGAGTAGGGGAGCGGCGGAGAGGATTCATCTCCCAATCCGGGCCAGGACCTCGTCCGCGCCGTCCGCCCGCAGGGCCGCCACGCAGGCCAGGGCCGCCTCCTCCGGGCTGTCCCCGAAGGCGTCGCCGCGGGCGGCATGGAGGCCGTCGGGGGTGGCGAGGAGGCCGGTGAGCCGCAGACGCCCCCCCTCCTCCCGCGCCCAGGCGCCGAGCGGCAGTGCGCAGTCGGCACCGAAGGCGGCGACCACCCGGCGCTCGGCGTCGGCGGCGCGGGCGGTGGGGGCGTGGTCGAAGGCGCGGCAGATCTCCTCTGCCGGCGACCCCTGCCGCACCTCCAGGGCGAGGGTCCCCTGGCAGGGAGCCGGGAGGAGGACGTCGGTCGGGATCGGATGGACCGGCAGGCCGGCCAGCCCCAGGCGGGCGATTCCGGCCCCGGCGAGGATCACCCCGGCCGCCCCGCTCTCCCGCCACTTTCGCAGCCGGGTATCGACATTGCCGCGGAGCGGCTCGACTTTGAGGTCCGGCCGGCGCAGGAGGATCTGGGCCGCCCGGCGGAGCGCCCCGGTCAGGAGAACCGAGCCCGCCGGCAGCTCGTCGAGACTCGCCCCCACCTCGCTCACGAGGACGTCCCGCGGATCGGCCCGCTCGGGGTGGGCGGCGACGAGGAGCCCCTCCGGCAGGCGGACCGGCAGGTCTTTCAAGCTGTGCACGGCGAGGTCGAGCGAGCCGTCGAGGAGGCCGCGTTCGAGCTCGCGGGTGAAGAGCCCCTTGCCGCCGATCTCCGACAGGTCCCCCGGCAGGACGTCGCCGCTGGTGACGATCGGCACCAGCTCGACCTTAAGCCCGGGGTGGAGCGCTTCGAGCGCGCGCGCCACCTGCCCGGACTGGGCGAGGGCGAGAGCGCTCTTGCGGGTGCCGAGGCGGAGGTGACGGGCGGTCACTCCCCCTCCGGCTCCTCGTCGTCGAGCCGGAACAGCTCGCGCACGAGGTCGAGGCGGGGCAGATCCTCCTCGCCGCTCTTGGTGCGCAGGCGGGTGCTCGGATGGTGGAGGATCTTCCTCACCAGCGAGCGGGTGAGCCGCTCCAGGTGGGCGTGGCTCTCGACGGGGAAGTCGGCCAGGGAGATCTCCAGCTCGTGGCGGCGGATGCGCTCCGCCTGCTTCTGGAGCCGGGCGATCAGCGGCTCGGCCGAGAGCCCGCGATACCAGGTGCGGAAGTGGGCGAGCTCCTGATCGAGGATCTCCTCGACCCGCGGCACCTCTTCCTTGCGGCGCTTCAAGTTCCTCTGAATGAGGTGCTCCAGCGAGTCGATGGGGTGGAGGAAGAGGTTCTCGATCCGCCGGGCGTCGGGCTCGACCTGCCGCGGCACCCCCAGGTCGACGACGAGGAGCGGCCGGCTGGGGCGCTCGCCCATGGCCTCCTGGAGCTGGCGGCGGGTGAGGACCGGCTCGTCGGCCCCGGTCGTCGCCACCACCAGGTCCGCCCGGGCGACCGCCGCCAGGCGCTCCTCGAAGGTGAGGATCTCGGCCTCAGGGAACTCCTGGTGGAAGCGCTCCCGACGCGGGGCGCCGCGGTTCGCCACCGCGAGATGGCCGATCCCGCGCTCGACCAAGGCCCGGGCCACCAGCCGCGCCGTCTCCCCGGCCCCCACGAGGAGCGCCCGGGACTCGGCCAGGCCGCTGAAGATGTTCTTCGCCAGCTCGACCGTGGCATAGCCGAGCGACACCGCGCCGCTCCCCAGGGCGGTCTCCTGACGGGCGCGCTTGCCGGCGGTGACCGCGGTGCGGAGGAGCCGCCGGAGCACCGCCCCTTCCGCCCCCACCGCCTCGGCCAAAGCCGACGCCTGCTTGACCTGGCCGAGGATCTCGGGTTCGCCCAGGACCATCGATTCGAGGCCGCTCGCAACCGCAAGGAGGTGCCGGGCCGCCTCGCCGTTTC
>JAXDLD010000439.1:0-11262 GCA_034666805.1 Acidobacteriota bacterium | reverse complement strand
CGCCGCCTCGCCCGGAGCGGGGTCCCACATCCTGACTTCGCCCATCGTCGGCACCTTCTATCGCGCCTCCTCCCCGGACGCCGACCCGTTCTCCGAGGTGGGCGCGCGGGTCAAGAAGGGGCAGGTCGTCTGCATCATCGAGGCGATGAAGCTGATGAACGAGATCGAGTCCGACGTCGACGGGGTGGTCGTCGAGATCTATCCCCAGAACGCCCAGGCGGTCGAGTTCGGCGAGCCGCTCTTCGCCATCCGTACTTCGTAGGGCCGTTGCCCGTCTGAGCCAGCGATGTTCAAGAAGATCCTGATCGCCAACCGCGGCGAGATCGCCCTGCGCATCATCCAGGCCTGCCGGGAGCTGGGGATCGCGACGGTCGCGGTCTACAGCACGGCCGACCGCGACAGCCTGCACGTCACCTACGCCGACGAGGACGTCTGCATCGGCCCGCCGCCCTCGAGCTCCTCTTACCTCAACATCTCGAGCATCATCTCCGCCGCCGAGATCACCGGCGCCGACGCCATCCACCCCGGCTACGGCTTCCTGGCCGAGAACGCCCACTTCGCCGAGGTGGTCGAGGAGTGCCAGATCACCTGGATCGGCCCGCGGCCCGAGGTCATCCGGCTGATGGGCGACAAGGCCAAGGCGCGCGAGACCGCGGCGGCGGCGGGGGTGCCGATCCTCCCGGGGAGCAAGGAGCCGCTCGCCTCGGCGGCCGAGGCCGAGCAGTTCGCGGGCGAAGTCGGCTATCCGGTGATCTTGAAGGCCGCGGCGGGGGGCGGCGGGCGCGGCATGCGCATCGTCCATGGGGCGGCCGAGATCGTCTCCCAGTTCCAGACCGCCCACGAGGAGGCCGAGCGGGCCTTCGGCGACGGCTCGATCTACCTGGAGAAGTACCTGACCGAGCCGCGGCACATCGAGTTCCAGGTTTTCGGCGACCGCCACGGCAACGTCATCCACCTGGGCGAGCGCGAGTGCTCCATCCAGCGGCGGCACCAGAAGCTGATCGAGGAGTCGCCCTCGCCGGCCCTCACTCCTGAGCTGCGGGCCGAGATGGGGGAGGCGGCGGTCGCCCTCTGCAGGAACGTTGGCTACGAGAACGCCGGCACGATCGAGTTCCTCCTCGACTCCGACCGCCGCTTCTATTTCATGGAGATGAACACCCGTATCCAGGTCGAGCACCCGGTGACCGAGATGGTCACCGGCATCGACCTGGTGAAGCTCCAGATTCAGGTCGCGGCGGGGGAGAAGATGGGCCTGCCGTCGGGGCTCAAGCCCCGCGGCCACGCCATCGAGTGCCGGATCAACGCCGAGAACCCGGACACCTTCGCCCCCTCGCCCGGGCCGCTCAAGACCTTCCACGTCCCCGGCGGGCCGGGCACCCGGGTCGACACCCACGGCTACGAGGACTACGTCATCCCGCCGCACTACGACTCGCTGGTCGCCAAGCTCATCGTCCACGACCGCAGCCGGAAGGAGGCGATCGCGCGCATGCTCCGCGCCCTCGACTTCTTCGTCGTCGAGGGGATCCAGACCTCGATCCCGCTGCACCGGAAGATCGTCCGCGACCCCGACTTCATCGCCGGCAACCTGTCGACCCGCTTCATGGAGCGTTTCTTCGCCCGGGAGCGGAAGTGACCGCTCTCGCCCCCCTGGACATTGCCCGGCTCGGACCTCTCTACGCCATCGCCGACGTCGACGCCCTGGGGGAGACCCCCCTGCCGGCGGCGGTCGCGGCCATGGCCGAGGCGGGCATCCGGACGATCCAGATGCGGGCCAAGGGGCGCTCCGGGGCCGAGCAGCACCGGTTGCTCGCCGAGTGCATCACGGCGATCGCGGCGATCGGGGACCGCGGGGTGGATCTCTGGATCGACGACCGCGCCGACCTCGCGGCCCTCTTCCCGGTCGTCGGAGTCCACGTCGGCCAGCGCGACCTGCCGCCGGCCGGGGTTCGCCGGGTGGTGGGGGAGGGGACCTGGATCGGCCTCTCGACCCACGACGAGGCGCAGGTCGAGGCGGCCGAGCTCGATCCCGAGGTGGACCTGGTGGCGGTGGGGCCGGTCTTCCCGACCGCGAGCAAGGAGCGGCCGGACCCCGTGGTCGGCCTCGAATTCATCCGCCGGGCGCGGCAGCTGACGGGCAAGCCCCTGGTGGCGATCGGCGGCATCGGCCCGGAGAACGTCACGGAGGTGCTGGCGGCCGGGGCGGACGCGGCGGTGGTCCTCTCCGCCGTCTGCCGGGGAGATCTCGGGGAGATCGCGGCCAACTGCCGGCGCCTGCTCGCATGCGCGTCTTCCTGACCGGCTTCATGGGGGCTGGCAAGACCGTCGTGGGCGAGCTGCTGGCAGAGCGGCTGGGGGTCCCGTTCGTCGACCTCGACCGCGAGATCGAGGCGCGGTCCGGGGTGGGAATCCGGCAGATTTTCGAGGGCCAGGGGGAGGGCGCCTTCCGCCAGATCGAGCGCGAGACCCTGCGGGCGGTGCTCGCCCTGCCCGACGCGGTGGTGGCGACGGGCGGCGGCACCTTCACCTTCGAGGCCAACGCGCGGCTGATCGGCGAGAATGGGATGTCGGTCTTCTTGAACCCCCCATTCGCGACCATCGTGGCGCGGATCGGGGTGCTGGGGAAGTCCGACCGCCCGCTCTTCCGCGACGAGACCCAGGCCCTGACCCTCTACCGGGAGCGGCTGCCGGCCTACCGCCGCGCCGACTTGACCGTGGACGTGGGGGCTGAGGAGGAGCCGCGGGAGATCGCGGCGAGGATCGCGCTCCTGATCGGAAAACGCTGATGCGCTACCTGATTCTCTCCGACATGCACGGCAACTGGGACGCCTTCGAGGTCGTCCTCCGCCACGCCCGCCGCAAGCGCTTCGACGCCGCCCTGGTCCTGGGCGACCTGGTGGGCTACGGCGCCGCCCCCAACCAGGTGGTCGAGGCGGTGCGCGAGCTGGCGCCGCGGATCGTCGTCGTCCGCGGCAACCACGACAAGGTGGTGGCGGGGATCGACCGCGGCGAGCACTTCAACCCGGCGGCCCTCCAGGCGGCGCGCTGGACCTCCAACCGCCTCACCCCGGCCAACCTGCGCTACGTGCGCGACCTGCCCCAGGGGCCGGTGATGGTCGAGGAGGGGGTCGCCATCTGCCACGGCTCGCCGCTCGACGAGGACACCTACGTCTTCTCCGACCTCGACGCCTACGAGATCTTCTCCGCCCACGACGTGCCGGTGACCTTCTTCGGCCACACCCACATCCCGTCGCTCTTCTCGCTCGAAGGAAGGGAGATCGGGGTGCGCGCGCTCCGCGGCCGGAGCGGCCGGATCGAGCTTCACCCCCAGGGGCGCTACCTGGTCAACCCGGGCTCGATCGGCCAGCCTCGCGACCGCGACCCCCGGGCCTCCTACATGACCTACGACAGCGAGCGCCGGATCGTCCACTGGCAGCGGCTGCCCTATCCCGTCGATCGCGCTCAAGGGCGCATCCGCAAAGCCGGCCTGCCGCCCATGCTGGCGGACCGGCTGGGGGTCGGGGTGTAGGGCGGTGTAGGGGCCAGCCCTACGTGATCTGCCCCACCTGCTCCCGCACCCGGATCTCGCGAATCCGCTGGAAGACCGAGAGCAGCCCGCCGATCAAGACGACGTAGAGGCCGCCCCAGACGAGGATGATCAAGGGCTTGCGGGTGAGGTCGACCGAGAGCTTCGCCGGGTTGGCGAGGCCCTCCGCCTCGATCTGGATGGCGCCGGAGGAGGCGTTGATCCCCGCCAGGACGATCTGGCCGCCGCCCGGGAGGAGGGCCGGCGGGGTCTCCACCCGGCCGTCCGCCGGGTTCATCTTGTAGAGCGCCTTGAGCGGCTTCATCACCCCTCCCTGGGTGACTTCCAGGTCCGCCCCGATCGTCACCGGCCGGCCCGCCGCCATCTGCGCCATGGCGTTGCCGGCGACCTGGAGGTCGAAGTTGACGAAGCGGATCTCCGTCCCCCCGATCTTTCCGGTCTTGCCCTTGGCGAGCTCCAGGTGCGGCTGGCCGGGGTCGTACTCGATCGGCGAGATGTAGAGGTCCCGCAGAAGGGTGTTGTGGACGTCCGGGTTCGCCATCAGCTGGCGGGTGCGGTCGTTCATGAAGAGCCGCGGGTAGGCGAGGTAGGACTTGCCGTCGGCGCGGGTCACCTTGACCTCCATCCGCTCCCGCTGGTTCTCCGTCCGCGGCACGTAGCGCCGGAAGGTCAGGGAGAGGTCGCCGACCTGGGTCGGCTTGCCCTGCTCCAGGGTGACCTTGGTGCTCTCGTCGTAGCCGGAAGAGGCGAGGATGCCGAGGAGGATGATCCCCACCCCGACGTGCGCCAGGTAGCCGCCTGCCCCCCGCAGGCCGCCGGCCTGGAACTTGAGCGCCACCTTCTGCAGGTTGCTCCCGAGGGCCAGGGTGGCGAGGAAGGCGAAGGCCAGGTGGAAGGGGTTGTGGATCTTCCAGACCGCGGCGCCGACCGTCGCCGCGACGGCCAGGACCGCCGGCAGGGCGAGCCGGCGGAGGATCCGGTCCGTCCCCTCCCCCCGCCAGGTGAGGTAGGGGACGAGCGAGAGGAGCAGGGCGACGAGGAAGGCGATCGGCAGGTTCACCTGGTTGTAGAACGACGGGCCGACCTGCCCCGGGTTGGCCATGAAGCGGGTGAGGATCGGCGCCGAGGTGCCGACCGTGATCACCAGGGCCGAGGCGAGGAGGGTGATCGTCGCCAGGACCAGGAAGGTGCCGCGCGAGAGGAACGGGTCCTCGATCTTCTCCGTCGGGATCTCCTTCCAGCGGGTGGCGATCAGGTAGATCGAGAGGAGGAGGAAGGTCCCCATGCCGAAGAGGAGGAGCCCCGAGATCCCGAGGTCGACGAAGCTGTGCACCGAGAAGTCGGCGAGCACCCCCGAGCGGGTGAGGAAGGTGCCGTAGAGGACCGCCATGTAGGTGAGCGCGGCGAAGACGTAGTTGGCCCGCCGGTAGCGCTTCTTGCTCCGCTCCATGTGGAGGCCGTGGATCATCACGGTGCCGAAGAGCCAGGGGATGAGCGAGGCGTTCTCGACCGGGTCCCAGCCCCAGTAGCCGCCCCAGCCCAGGGTCTTGTAGGCCCAGTAGCCCCCCATCAGGATGGCGGTGCCGAGGACGAGGAAGCCGCCGAGGGCCCAGGGGAAGGCGCGCGCCGCCCAGGAGTCGTAGTCGCGGCGCCAGAGCGCGGCCATGGCGAAGGCGAAGGGGATGGCCGAGGCGGCGTAGCCGACGAACATGATCGGCGGATGGATGACCATCCAGTTGTCCTGGAGGAGCGGGTTCAAGCCCGCGCCCTCGACCGGCGTCTGCCCCAGCATGACGAAGGGGTTCTCGCGGACGAGGATCAGGAGGAGACCGAGGACGGTCAGGGTGTAGATCATCATCACCGCCGGCTCGGCCTTGCCGGAGGCCCGCTTGATCCCCAGCCCCAGGAGGCTCGCCCAGAGGAGCCAGATGAGGAAGCTCCCCTTCTGGCCCGCCCAGAAGGAGGCGAACTGGTAGCGCCCGGGCAGGTCCGTCCCCGAGTACTGGTAGACGTACTCGATCCGGAAGTCACGGAGGAGAAGGAGAAGGACGAGGACCGCCGCGGTCAGGACGATCGAGAGGGCGAAGAAGTTGTAGGAGCGGCGGGCGAAGACGAGCGAGCTCCCGTCACCGCGCAGCACGAGCGAGTAGCCCCAGATCGAGGCCAGGGCGAAGAAGAGGGCGGACCAGAGGGCGATCGCCCCCGGGAGGTACAGATGGGACAGATAGGTCACGGTCTCTCTCCTTCACAGACCCTGCTGGGATCGGTCAGCTGTACTGCTTCACTTCCGCACCCTGGTACTTGCTCGGGCACTTGACCAGGAGCTTGTTGGCTTCGAACTCCTTGGTCGCGGCGTCGAAGTGGCCGATGGCGACGACGCTGATGGCGTCCTCGAAGTTGCCCGGCTTCACCCCCTTGTAGCGGACCCTTAGCCCCTGCTGGGTCTTCAAGTCCTTGAGGTTGAAGTAGAGCGACTGGTTGTCTTGGTGATAGCTCGAGCTCCCCTTCTCCAGCGCGCCCGCCACCTGCACCATGCGATTGGCCGTCCGGGCCTCCTCGTAGGAGACGTAGGGGGTGAGCGTCTGCTTGAAGGAGGAGAGGGAGAACCCGATGAAGGCGAGGAGCAGGATGCTCCCGACGACGTAATAGCCCTTGCTCTTCATTGTTGACCTTTCTCCATGTCACCCAGCCTCTTACCGAGGCGGAGGAGGTAGAGGAACAGCCCGGTCCAGATGACCAGGTTGACCACGAGGATCCAGCCGAGGCCGCCTAATTCCATAACCGTCTTCTCCCGCGCTTCAATCCCGCTCCCGCCGTGCCGCGAGGTTCTTGAGCCGCCAGTCGAGATTGTGCATCCAGAAGTAGAGTGCCACTTCCCCCACAAAAGCGGCCAATAGCACCCGAAACATCCTCGCATCCATCTCGACCTTGCCCCGGGTGTTGATCACCGAGTCGGGGTGGAGGGAGAAAGTGATGCGCGGCACGATGAAGAAGAAGAACGGGGTGACGACGGCGCCGATCAGGGCGTAGACCGCCGCCAGGCGGGCCCGCTTCTCCTCGTCCGGCACGGCGCCGCGGAGAGCCAGGTAGGCGCCGTAGAAGATGAGGACGAGGATGATCGAGATCTGGCGCGGATCCCAGTTCCAGTACTCCCCCCACATGATACGCGCCCAGAGCGCGCCCGTCACCGTGGCGAGGAAGCAGAAGACGAAGCCGATCTCGACCGCCGCCGCGGCGGCGCGGTCGTGCTCCATCCGCCGTCCTCTCAAGTAGCGGATGCTCCAGAACGCCGCCGCGAAGAAGGCGATGAAGGAGGTCCAGGCCAAGGGGACATGGAAAAAGAGGATACGGCTCGACTGGCCGATGAAGCCGGCCGCCAAGGGGGCATAGTAGAAGGAGGCCCAGAGGACCGCCGCCATCCATAGCCAGAGCAACCAGAGCGCGAGAGTCTTCATGGATTCCACACCACAGGGAACAACATCAGTCCGATAATAGTAACGACTGCATCATATAGAAGAAGCTGCACGAGCGCCACTCCGGCCGGGACTCCGGCGACGGCGTTCCGGGTCAGCTCGACGGCCAGGAGGAGGAGCGGGAGGAGGACCGGGAAGGCGAGGACGGCGAAGAGGGTCGAGCGCCCCTGGGCCTGGGCGATGATGGCGGCGATCAGGGTGCTGCCGGCGGCGAGACCGTAGCCCGCGACCGCGAGGGTGAGGGCGAGGAGCCCCGGCCCCTGGATCTTGAGCGAGACCATGGCGCAATAGACCGGGGCGACGAAAGTCTCCAGGGCGAAGAGCAGGGTGACGCCGTAGAGGAGCTTGCCGGCGAAGAGGGCCGACGGCTTGGCGGCGAGCCGCAGCGCGGTCGCCGTGTGGGTCTCCTCCTCCTGGACGAAGCCGCGCGGCAGGCCGGCGGAGGCGGCGAAGAGGAGGATCACCCAGAGGAGGACGGGGAGGACGGCGAACGACTGCTCGCGGGAGGTGCCGAGCGGCCCCAGGCTCGCCGAGATGACGACCAGGGTGGTGAAGGCGAAGAGGGCGAGCGTGTTCAAGGCGTAGCGGGTGCGAAACTCGCACCGCCAGTCCTTGACGAAGACCGCCGCCGCCTCAGCTACCCAGCTCGAGGCGCGTTGCCACATGGGAGACCGCAATCGAAGAAGGGTTGGCGACGACCGCGAGGCCACCGGCGGCGAGGTGCTCGTCGAGCAGCTCCCGGGTGACCGCCTCGCCGGGGGCGTCGAGGTTCTGGAACGGCTCGTCGAGGAGGAGGAGCCGGGGCCGGTGGAGGAGCGCCCAGCACCAGCGCAGGCGCTGCCGCATCCCCGAAGAGAGAGCGCCGGCCAGGCGGTCGCCGGGGAGACCCACCCGGGCGAGGAGCTCGGCCCCGCGCGCCGGGGGGAAGCCGCGTAGGCGGCCGAAGAAGGTGAGGTTCTCGGCCGCGGTCAGCTCCTCGTAGAAGGCGAGGTCGGGGGCGACGAGCCCCACCCGCCGCCGCCGTTCGGTCGCATCGAGGCTCTGGCCCCCCTCGCGGCTCGCGATCGTCCCCTTGTCCGGGGCGAGGAGGCCGGCGAGGCATTTGAGGAGCGTGCTCTTCCCCGAGCCGTTGCTGCCGGTGACCAGAAGGACCTCGCCGTCCGCGACCTCGCCCGTCACCCCGGCGAGGACGGCAAGGCGCCCGAAGCGGCGGGAGAGGCCGTCGAAACGGATCTGGTTGTCGGGCATCGCGTGGGGAGTATACCCGGGGCGAGGGGAACCGTTCCTACCCCGGGGGGTGGCGGAGGCGCTAGCTCAGACCGTCCTTCCTCGGGAGGGTGGGCCATACATGGCGTAGGATTCACGGCCATGACCCCAAGAACCCGCCCGGCGTGCCTCTGGCCCGCGGCCCTCCTCCTCCTCGCCGGCTGCGCCGCCCGGCCGCGCACCGCTCGCGACCTGCCGGTGATGGCCGTCCCGGACTTGGAGAACCGGGCCATCCTCCTCCTGCTCTCCGACCAGCGGACCTACGATCCGCTCTTTATCCAGCAGGTCCTCCGCGGCGGGCCGGAGCTGCGGGCCGAGCTCGCCCTGACCCTTGGGCGCATCCCCGGTCCGCAGAGCCTGATGTCGCTCCAGGGGCTCCTCATCGACGACGATCCGCGGGTGCGCCGCGCCGCCGCCTTCGGTCTCGGCGTCCTCAAGGACAAGGGCGGCGCCCCGGCGCTCTTGAAGGTCGTCGCCGGTCCCGACCGCGAGACCGGGGTGCTGGCGGTCGAGGCCCTGGGCAAGCTCGGGGTGCCGGTGACCGACGTGGCGGAGCACCTCCTCCCCCTTCCCGAGGCGGAGCGCTGGGCGCGGCTCGTTCCCCACCTCTTCCGCTTCAAGGAGGAAGCGCGGATCCCGCTCGCCGAGCACGCCCTGGCCCTCCCCGACCGCGAGCTTCACGCCCGCGCCGCCTTCGCCCTGGCCCGCGACCCTCTCCCCGAGGCCGCCCCTCTCCTCCGCCCGCTCTTAGCCGACCCCGACCCGCAGGTGCGCGACTGGGCCGCCCGCGGCCTGGGGGAGGTCGGCGACGCCTCCGACCTGCCGCGCCTGCGTCCGCTCCTGGATGCCGCCAATAACGCCGAGCCGGGGCCCCTGGTCCAGGCCCTGCGAACCGCCCAGAAGTTGATCGAAGGGCGGAAGGGAACTCCAGCCGCCCCGCCGCCGGCCGACTGGGAGGGGCGCCTGGCCGATCTCTGCGCCGACCCCCGGCCGGGAGTGCGGGTGACGGCCCTGGAGGCCGCCGGTGCCTGGAAACCCTCCGACCGCCTGGGCACTGTCTTGGCCGAGCGGGCGGCCAAGGGGGCCGCCCGGGAGCGCGGCACCGCTCTCGTGGCCCTCGCCAAGGCCGGCTATCCGCGAGCGGGGGAGCTGGTGGCCGAGGCCGCCAAGGCGGCCGAGCCCGACGTCCGGGCGCACGCGGCGGAGGCGGCGGCTCTCCTCAAGGCCAAAGGGGCCGACCTCCTGGCCCGCCTCTCCCGTGATGCCGCCCCCCTGGTGCGCGAGTCGGCGCTCACCGCCCGTCTCGCGGCGGCCGACGAAACGGTCGGAGCTGGAATCGCCAAGGAGGGCTTGAGCGACCCCGACGAGGGTGTCCGCGCCACCGCCCTCGACTGGCTGACGACGCACCCCCGGCTGCCGGTCGAGATCTTGAAGCCGGCCCTCGCCGACGCTCTGAAGGACGAGTCGATCGAGTCCGGCCTCGCCGCGATCAAGGCGCTCGTCGCCCGCGCCCAGGCCGAGGCCAAGGAGCGCGGCACCATCGTCGAGCTGCTGGAGAAGGGGTCGACCGACCTGAAGTACGTGCTGCGGCGCGAGAGCATCGCGAGCCTCGCCCGCCTCGGCCGGCCGGTGCCCGCGCTGGCCATGGTCGAGCCCGACAAGCCGGCCGCCGCCTACCGCGAGCTCGTGCAGCGCACCCGGCAGCCCCGGCGGGTGGAGCTGCGGACGGGGAAAGGTGTCCTCCGCCTGCGCCTCGCCTGCCCGGAGGCGCCGCTCACCTGCCTCAACTTCCTCAACCTGGCGAGCCAGGGCTTCTTCAACGGCCTCCTCTTCCACCGCGTGGTGCCCGACTTCGTCGTCCAGGCGGGCGACCCGCGAGGCGACGGCTTCGGCGGCCCCGGCTACACCATAAGGGACGAGATCAACCGCCTGCGCTACGGCCGCGGTACACTGGGCATGGCCCTGGCCGGCCCCGACACCGCCGGCAGCCAGTTCTTCCTCACCCTCTCCCCCCAGCCCCACCTGGACGGCGACTACACCGTCTTCGGCGAGGTCGAGTCCGGGCTCGACGTGCTCGATAAGATCGAGGCGGGAGATAGGATCGAGAAGGTGGTGGAGCTGCCGTAGGGAAACCCTCACCCTCGGCCGGCCCTCGCGACCGCCGGGAGGGGGGGAGCGGAGCGTATAGTGAGAGCCGCTGCTGCGGAGGCGCTGTCTCCGGGTGGGTGGGTCCCTCCCCCCTGGGCGCGGGCGTCACCGGAACCTCTGTACGGGTCGCCAAGAGTCGTGGAAAGTCCCGGGAAATGTCTCCGGGTCGACTTTCAACCTGTCCGGGAGGACTTCTGACGCGTCCGGGTCGACTTCTGAAGCCTTCGGGTCGACTTCTAACTCGTCCGGGTCGACTTATGACTCGTCCGGGTCGACTTATGACTCGTCCGGGTGGACTTCTGAGGCCAGGAAAGTAACTTTCGACGGCTCCGGGAAGACTTTTCGGGCGTGGAAAGTTACTTTTGACGCGTGCAACTCGACTTCTAATGCGTGGAAAGTTACTTTCCAGGGCTTCGGGAAGACTTCCAAGGACTCCGGGAAGACTTTCCACGTGTTCCGGAGGACTTACCACGGCGTTTGAAGCTCCCGGAGGGATTCTGGAAGGTCCCGGAGGGGTTTTGGAAGCTCCCGGAGGGATTCGGGGAGCGTCCGGAGAGGTTTGGGAAGCTACCGGAGAGGTTTGGGAAGGTCCCGGAGAGGTTTGGGAAGGTCCCGGAGGGGTTTGGGAAGGTCCCGGAGGGGTCCTGGAAGTTTCCGGAGCCGGTCGGCGGTAACACTCGATACTGTGGAAAGAACCGGCGCGAGATGCCGCTCCAGACCACCCGGAGATGGAAAGCTGCATAGCCGACGCTGAAGCCCGTTGGGAGCCTCATTGCTGCGGCCATCGCCCTGGCAGGATGTAAGTTGTGGCGTCGCGATTTCACTAAGCGT
>JAXDLD010000438.1:0-6806 GCA_034666805.1 Acidobacteriota bacterium | reverse complement strand
AGGGTGCGAGTTCCGGTCGCGCGATCGAAGAGGAAGACCTGGGAGCCGTTGGGGGAGGAGATCTGGCCGGGGACGAGATTGGCCGACGTGCTCGTGAAGACGACATAGCGGCCGTCGGCGCTGATTGCCGAGACCGGCGCGAGCGCGCTCGTGCCGCCGCCGGTATCGGCGACGGCCCCGAGGTCGGCCCGCGAGAGCAGGGTGACGGGGCCCAAGGCGGCGGCGGGCGCTCCGGCGAGGCCCGCCGCGACCACCAGGGCGGCGAGCCCGGACGGAAGCTTCCACCCGCGCCGGCGTTCCCGGCAGATCTCCAGACGTTCCCGGCTGTCCATCCTGCGTCCCTCCATGACAGGGGTGAGAGGGGGCGGCGTTCCGGTCGCCTTCGTACGAGGGCTACTGCTTGTTCCAGGCCGGTTTGCCGGCCTCGTCGCGGACGACGACGGTCTTGTCGCCCTTCTTGATCTGCCGGGCGAGAAGCGCGGGGGCGCCCTTGATCTGCACCTTGGAGCCGGTCACCTCGACCGGCTCGCCCTTGGCGAAGGTCATGGCCTGGCGGGTGAAGAAGGGCGCCGGTCCGGCATAGACCTCGACCATCTGCTGGCCCTGCTTGAGCATCAGGCGGGTGCCCTGGACGCCGCTCGGAGTGTCGACCAGCTTGACCTCCTGGATCGGCCCCTTGAGGGTGGTTTCGGTCGCCTTGTCATAGGCCGGGACGGCGGGGGCGCCGGTTCCGCTGGCAGCCGCGCCGGCAGGGGGGGCCGCGGGCTTCGCCTGGGCGAGGGCGAGCCCCGGGGTGAGCACGCAGAGGACGGCGAGGACGAGCTGGGCTGGACGAGAGTCGGTCATGGGCATTCCTCCTGTTGGGAGGATTTTCTCACAACCGGCGCTCTACCGGCGTTCTATCGGCGCGCTACGACGCGGAGCCGGGCGGGCCGCTGCCCGGCCGCCGCCACGGGCTGGAGGACGATGGGCTCGGGGAGGGGCTCTTCGAGCGGCCCCAAAACCTCGGTCTTGATGTCGTCGCGCTGCTTCCTGGAGAGGCGGCGGGCCTCCATGGCGAGGCCGGTCTGGCGCATGGCGAGGATCACCCCGAACTCGACGAGGATCAAGGCGATGCCGAGCGTCGACTGGCCCGTGGTGGCGACGAGGAGGGCCATCGAGCAGGAGCCGAGCACCACCACGTAGATCACCCCGACGATCCGCGAGCGCCGGCTGCCGAAGTGCGACAGGAGGTGATGGAGGTGGTTGCGGTCGGCGTGGAACATGCGCAGGAATCGGGAGGTCACCGGGTCCTGCTGGCGGCCTAAGAAGCGCACCGCCATGACCAGCAGGGTGTCGATCACCGGCACTCCCAGGGCGAGGATGGGGACTAAGATGGCGACCGCCGCCGGGGCCTTGATGGAAGAGTGGATGGAGACCGCGCCCAGGAGGAAGCCCAGGGTGAGCGACCCCGAATCGCCCATGAAGATCCGCGCCGGCTCCCAGTTGTGCCGGAGAAACCCTAAGCAGGCGCCGGCGGTCGCCGCCATCAGGACGACCGAGCCCGGGTTCCCCTGGAGGCCGGCATAGACCAGGAGCGAGGTCGAGATGATGGCGACGACGCCGCCGGCGAGCCCGTCCAGGCCGTCGATCAGGTTGATGGCGTTGGTGACCCCGGCGATCCAGAGGATCGAGACGAGCCAGCCCCAGACCCCGAGGTGAATCTCGCCCAGGCCGGGCAGCCGGAGCACCTCAAACGACCAGCCCACCCGCACCAGGAGGGCGGCGGCGATGAGCTCGAAGACGAGCTTCTTCAAGGGCGAGACCCCGACCAGGTCGTCGACCACCCCGACCAGGAAGACCATGATGGTGCCGAGGGCGAGCGCGGCGAGCTCGGCCTTGGGGATGTGCCCGCCCCACTCGCCCCAGCGCGCGATGGTGGCGGCGCCGGCCGCCACGGCGAGCCCGGCGGTGATGGCGACGCCGCCCAGCCGCGGCACGGCGCTCGACTGGTGCCGGCGTTCGCCGGGGAGGTCGACGGCGCGGAGGGTCAAGGCGAGCCGGGTGATGGTGGGTACCACGAGGTTGGTGACCAAGGCGGCCAGGATGGCCGCACCGAGGGCATAGGAGAGGATGTTATTCATACCAAGATGAACCTCTGGCGCCGCCGGCCGCGCCCCCGGCAAAACGGTCAAGATTGTTTACTGATCGCGAGTTACGAGGATTGTAACCGAAAAAGGGCGTTAGAGCGAAGAATCTATGATTCGACCGCTTCGGCCCGGTCGGCGATCGTTTCCAGGGCCCGGGCGACCCCTTCGGCATCCCCCGTTTCGACCTGGAGGTAGCGGCCCGGCGAAAGAGCCCGCGAGGCGAGCAGGTGGACGTCCGAGCGGGGGCTCCCGACGTAGAGGAGGTCCTTCCCGGAGGCCAGGCAGCCGTAGACCTTGGAGGGGAGGACATAGCCCACGAAGGGGTCGCGGAGGGTGATCAGGTGGGCGTCCGGGGTGACGAGGAGCCGCGGCAGGAGGTCCAAGGGGACGGGGCGGCTCCGGTGTACGGGGAGCTTCTCGTCCCGGAGGGCGCGCTCGACGAGGTCGGCCCTGGCGCCGGTGGCGTTCAGCCAGAGCCCGACCCGGCCGGAGCCGGCGCGGTGGTGGAGCCGGTAGCCGGCGACGAAGGTCGCGTGATCGTGGGCGACCCCGAAGTTCCCGGAGTAGAGGAGGAGACGGCGTCCGGCGAGCTCCGAAGGGCGCTCGAGCGGCGGGGTGCCCGGGGGAATGTCGACCGGCGAGGGGTCGCGTTTGAGGACGATCCGCTCGTCCGGGATCCCGATCTCGCGCAGGCGTTGCCGCTGGTCTTCGCCCAGGACCTCGAAGCGGTCGACCCGCCGCCTTAAGGAGACGGTCAGCCGGTGGAAGGCGCGCAGGGGGGAGGGGACGCTCCCCGAGCTCTCCGCGATCTCGGCCATCAGGCACTCGGGGTGGAAGTCGGTGATCCGGTAGACGAGGCGCTTGCCCAGGAAGAGGTTGGCCGGCATTACGAAGTGGAGGAGGAAGGGCGGGCTGCCGGTGAATAGGATCTCGTCGGCAGCCCGGAGCTCGCGCCGCACCGCCCAGAGGAGGCCGAGGTTGGTGCGGGCCGTCCACAGGGCGCGGGTACGGAAGTTCGCGCGGTCGTAGGTCCGCGCCGGGAGCCGGACGACGCGTAGGCGCCCCTGGCTTACGGCTTCCTCGGTCACCTCAGGCATCGAGCCGGCGGTCGAGGAGAGCCCGGCGAGCACCACGTCCTCGCCGGCTTCGGCGCGCTCGCGGGCGAAGAGGAGGCTGTACTGGCCCACCGCGCCGAAATCGGGGGGGAGCCAGTCGCAGAGGTAGACCAGCCGGTGCATCCGCTAGGGGGCGGTCGCCACGCCCGACGCGCCCACCGCCGACACCGCCGTCGCCGGCGGGAGCGAGAACCGACGATCCTTCAAGCGCAGGAAGGGCTGCTCGAACCAGCGGTAGGAGAAATGGGCGAGGAGGAAGGCGACGGTGAGGACGAGTCCGTAGTAGGCGAGGCAGTAGAGCACCAGGCTCCTGCCGTGCCACCACGAGGTGTGCTTAAAGACCTCGGCGGCCGTGTAGACGGCGACCATGTGCAGCATGTAGATGCCGTAGGAGATCGTCCCCAGGTAGTCGAAGGCCCGGTTGGCCAAGGGCAGGACGTTCCGCGGATTGGCGGCGACGTCGACGATGAGCCAGGAGTAGAGGAGGACCTGCAGCAGCTCCTCGCCCAGCCAGCCCCAGGGCAGGAAGCTCGTCAGGTAGAAGTCGGCGAGGAGCGCGAACAGGACGAGCTGGACGACCCGGCTGGCGAAGACCGGGAGCCGCAGGAAGGCCTCGCGGCGGCGATGGAGGAACCAGGCGCAGAGGGCGCCCGCGGCCATGAAGTGGAACTTGAGCTGGCCGACGAACTTCTTCCACTCGTGGGGGCCAAAAACGTCGTAGTGGGCGAGGCAGAAGAAGACGAGCGATACCCCGAGCACCGCCCAGCAGAGGTCGGGGAGCCGCTCCCGCACCCGCTTCACGGCCGGCGCCCAGAGGAGGTAGAACTGTTCCTCGACCCCGATCGACCAGGAAGGATTCAAGATGCCTCCCACCGTGTAGAGGCTGTTCATGAGGTTGGGGAGGAGCAGGCTGTAGAGGACGAGGGCCGTCGTCAGCCGGTATTCGATCTTGTAGGGCATGCCGAGGAGCGGCAGGAGGCCGTTGTAGAAGAAGAGGCCGAAGAAGATGACGGCGAAGTAGAGCGGCCAGATGCGGCAGACCCGGCGCAGGTAGAAGCTCTTGACGTCGATGCCCCCCGTCCGCCGCTCCTCGTCCAGGAGCAGGTAGGTGATGAGGAAGCCCGAGAGGGTGAAGAAGAAGGAGACGGCGGGCGCGCCGCGGTAGAAAAAGGCCCCGGAGTCGGGATGGGGGAGCCCGACGCTCCCCTGGTTGAGGGGCACATGCCCGATGACGACGAAGAAGGCGGCGAGGAAGCGCAGGCTGTTCAAGCCCTGGAAGTGGACCTTGCCGGGGACCGCGTTCACAAGGTAACTCTTACCGCTCGGTGAGCATCTCGGCCAGGTAGCCGCCGACCTTCTCGCGCTCGCGGCTCCCGAAGTACCAGTCGATCGTCCGGTGCAGGCCGTCCATGAACTTCATCCGCGGCTCCCAGCCGAGAAGCTCCCCGGCCAGCCGGTTGCTCGCCACCCGGTTCAGGGGGCCGGTCGGCATGTGGGGGAGAAATTTGATCTCCGCCGAGTGGCCGGTGTAGCGCAGCACCTCGTGGACGGCGTCGATCACCCGCGTGCGCTCCTCGGTCCCCAGGTTGATCGCCGTCCCGTCGTCGATCGTCTCGGCGGCTGAAACCATCCCGCGGACGATGTCGCCGACATAGGTCCAGTTGCGGATCTGGGTGCCGTCCCCCCAGACCTCGAAGGGGTCCTGGCGGACGAAGGCGCGGGCGATCATGGCGATGACGGCGTGGTTCTCGACCCCGCGCTCGCCGTAGACCGTGAAGAAGCGGCAGGAGGCCGACTTGAACCCCAGGTCGCGGTAGTAGGCGGCGAGGGTCATCTCGGTCATCAGCTTGGCCCAGCCGTACATGTTGTCGGCCTCGTACGGGGGCCCGACCATCTCTTCTTTGAGATAGAGCTCTTTGCTGACGTCCTGCTGCAGGTAGTTGGGGTAGACGCAGCCGGAGGAGGCGAAGACGAACTTCTCGACCCCGGCCTCGTGGGCGGCCTTGATCAGCATCCCGTCCATGGCCAGGTTCTGCGAGCAGGCGGCCTGGTGGAGGTCGACGTAGCCGCGCCCGCCGTGGATGGCGGCGAGGTGGAAGACGACCTCCATCCCGTCGACGGCCTTCTGGGCCACCCCGGGGGTCAGGAGGTCGGCCTCGAGGAATTCGACGATCCCGGAGTCGAGATGCTCCTGGATGTTGGCGAGATGGCCGCTCGTCAGGTCGTCGACCACCCGGACGTGCCGTGCCCCCTTCTCGACCAGGAGATCGATCAGGTGCGAGCTGATGAACGAGGCCCCCCCGGTGACGAGGACCCTCTTCTCCTTCCAATTCATGGACGAATCTCCATAGATCCTTGAGCACTTGTCGCTTTAGAGCGGTGCCGGAAGTGTAACACGGCCAACGGATAGAATCCGTTCCATGGAGCCCCGGCCCGTCAGCACCCTCCTGGGCCACGCCCATGTCGAGATGGCCCTTCTCTGCCTGGGAAGCCTGCTCCGCGACTCGGCCGAGCCGCTCCGGCTCCAGGTGCACGACGACGGGTCGCTGACCGCTGAGGACCTGGAGCGCCTCGCCGCCGGGCTCGGGGAGCCGGCCGTGATCGGGCGCCGGGAGGCCGACCTGCGGATGGAAGACCTCCTCGGCCCCCGGCCGGCGTCGCGCGCCTTCCGCCGGGCGAACCCCCTGGGGCTCAAGCTCCTCGACGCCGCGCTCCTGGCGCCGGGCGGGGAGCTCGCCTTCTGCGATTCGGACGTCCTCTTCCTCCGCCCGTTCGTGGGTCTCTTTGATTTGCCGAAGGGGGACGGCGCTCTTTTCATGCGCGATCCCCAGAACGCCTACTCCGTGCGCTCCTGGCATCTGCTGCGGGAGCCGCGGCTCCGGCTCGCGGCGCGGGTCAACTCCGGCGTCATCGCCTTCCGCACCCGGCTCTTCGACCTCGATCTCGTGGAATGGTTCCTGGGCCGCCCGGAGTACCGCTTCGCGCCGGTCTGGGGCGAGCAGACCGCCTGGGCCCTCCTGGGCCAGGCTGCCGGCTGCCGGCTGCTCGATCCGGCCCGGGTCGGATTTCCGGTCCCTGGTCAGGAACCGAGCCCCGGGACGGTCGCCCTGCACTTCGTGAGCCCCCGGCGGGCGCTGCTCGCGCCGATCGCCCGCGCGCTCCGACCCCCTTCGGTGCCGCTCTCGCCCATCACGGTCCAGAGCTTCCCAGCCTCGCGCCTGACTTCCCTGGGCCTCGCGGCCACCGAGGCCCGCCGGCGTCTCGCCCGGCTCCGGCCGCGCTAGGCCGGCGCGCAGAGAAGCCGCGACACCGATCCCCGCGCCGCGACGGTCGCGGGGCGCAGCGGGGTGCCCTCCAGGGTCTGGAAGCGGTAGCCGGTCTCTTCGAGGAGCCGGACGACCTCCTGGACCGACCCGCCCAGCTCGCGCAGGCGCTCCGGGTGGAGCTCGAGGAAGAGCCTGGGGCGATACCGGGCCAGCACCCCGCGCCCTCCCTTGAGCACCGCCAGCTCGTAGCCCTCGACGTCGATCTTCACCAGGTCCGGCGCGAAAGAGAGCCGGGC
>JAXDLD010000437.1:0-2984 GCA_034666805.1 Acidobacteriota bacterium | reverse complement strand
GGCCGCCTCGCGCTCGGCCAGGGTGCCAAAACCCAGCAGCTCGAGCTCCGGCGGCGCGAACAGATCCGGATGGCCGGCGAGCATCACCCGCAGGAGAGTCGAGCCCGAGCGCGGCGGGGAGAGGATGAAGACCGCCCGTGGGTTCCGGGGCAGCCCAGCGCCCGCCGGCGGGAGGACCGGGGGAATCAGCGCGCGCAGCCGCAGCACCGCCTCGGCGTCGACCCGCGTGCCAGCGCTGGCGTCAGCGGATTCCCCCGGAGCGGTCGGATCGGTCCCCGGCAGACCGGTCACCCGCGCCATCCCCCGCGGATAGTGGCGGACGAGGTAGCGGGCCAGCTCCGCCACCGTGGGCGCGTCGAAGAGCGCCACCACGTACACATATTCCCCGAGCCGCTCCTGCAGCAGGTTGGTGAGGATCGCCGCCTGGATCGAGCTGCCGCCGAGGGCGAAGAAGCTCTCCTCGACCCCGATCACCGGGCGGCCCAGCACCTCTCGCCAGAGATCGGCGACGAAGAGCTCGGCCGGGTCGCGCGGCGCGACTCGCCCCGCGTCACCCTCCAGCCCTTCCCACAGCGCGGCGCCGAGGCGCGCCAGGGCGCCGCGGTCCACCTTGCCGCCGGTCGTCACCGGCAGCGCGGCCAGGAAGTGGATCTCGGCCGGCACCATGTAGGCCGGCAGCCGAGCGGCCAGGAAGCCGCGCAGGTCGGCAATCGAAGGGGTCGCCGGGGTGCCGGCAGGGTCGGCAGAGTCGGCGGAGACGTAGGCGACCAGCCGCCGCTCCCCCCGCCCATCCGCTGGCGCCAGCACCACCGCCGCAGCCACCCCGGGGTAGGAGGCGAGCGCCACCTCGATTTCGCCGAGCTCGACCCGGAAGCCCCGGAGCTTGACCTGGTCGTCGATCCGGCCCAGGAACTCCAGCCGACCGTCGATCCGGTGCCGCGTCAGATCGCCGGTGCGGTAGAGCCGCGACCCCGGCCGCCCGCTCCAGGGATCGGGGACGAAGCGCTCCGCGGTCCGGGCCGGACGATCAAGGTAGCCGCGGGCCAACCCCAAGCCGCCGATCACCAGCTCGCCGGCAACACCCAGGGCCACGGGCGAGAGGCGGGCGTCGACGACATGCGCGACCACCCCGGCCACCGGCCGCCCGATCGGCGGCGCCGCGCCCTCCCCACCACAGAGGTCGACGGTCGCGAAGATCGCCGCCTCGGTCGGACCGTAGCAGTTGAGGAGACGCCGGCCGCCGGTCGCCCAGCGTGCCGCGAGATCCCCGGAGCAGGCCTCGCCGCCGACGCTGATCGCCGACACCGCCCCGAGCGACCGTTCGGAGAGGACCGAGAGCAGCGACGGCGTCAGCACCGCCGTCGTCACCCCCTGGCGCACCAGGGTGGCCGCCAGGGCCGCCGGCGTCAGCCGCTCTTCCTCGCGAGCCAGGCAGAGGCTCCCCCCCGACCCCAGGGCGAGGAAGATCTCGAGCACCGAGGCATCGAAGCCGGGCGAGGCGATCTGCAGCACCCGGCTCTCCGGACCCACCCCGTAGAGGCCGCCTGCCTGCCGGACCAGGTTGACCGCCCCGCGGTGAGGGACCAAGACGCCGTTCGGCGTCCCCGTCGACCCCGACGTGTAGATGACATAGGCCAGGCTCGCCTCGCCGGGAGAGGGGCGGAGAAGAGCGACAGGCACCGGCCCGACGTCCTCCGGTTCGTCGAGGCAGAGCACCCGGGTCCCCTGCTCGGCGAGCGGCTGGCGCAGCTCGCCCGCGAGCCGCCAGTCGCTGACCAGCACCGGCACCCGCGCGTCCGCGAGCTGGAAGAGCACCCGCTCGCGCGGGTTGGCGGGATCGATCGGCACGTAGGCCGCGCCCGCCTTGAGCACCCCCAGGATCGCCACCAGAAGCTCGGCCGAGCGCGCCAGGTAGATGCCCACCCGCCGCTCCGGGCCGACGCCGCCCGCCACGAGGAGATCGGCGAGCCGCTCGGCCCGCCGATCGAGCTCGCCATAGGAGAGCGCCCGCTCGTCGGCGACGAGCGCCACGGCCCCCGGCCGCTGGCGGGCTTGAGCCTCGAACAGCTCGTGCAGGCAACGCTCCACCCCCGGTGCCGCCTCCGACGTGTCGTTCCAGGCTACGAGCAGTTGGTGGCGCTCGGCGGCGGAGAGGAGCGCCAGCTCCACGACTGGCCGCTCCGGCTCCGCGATCACCGCCTCGACCAGCGCCGTGACCTGGCCGAGCAGCCGATCGACCGTCGGAGCGAAGAAGAGCGCCGAGTTGTAGCCCAGTCTCAGGTCGAGCCCGAGGGGACCGCGTTGCACGATCAGGGTGAGATCGAACTTGACCGTCTGGACCCCCGCCTCGGCGCCGCTCAGGCGCAGGCCGGACAGCTCCGCGGAGCCCGGCGGGACGGCACGCTCATCGAAGACGAACATCGCCTGGAAGAGGGGGGTGTGGTCCAGCCGGCGCTCCGGGGCGAGCTCCGCGACCAGCTTCTCGAACGGCAGCTCCTGATGCCCGTACGCGGCGAGCGCCGTCTCGCGGACGCGGCCGAGGAGCTCGGCGAACCCCGGTCTGCCGGAGAGATCGGTGCGGAGCACGAGGGTGTTGACGAAAACACCGATCAGGCCTTCGATCTCCGTCCGGGTGCGGCCGGCAATCGGCGTTCCCACCACGATGTCGAGCTGGCCGGTCGAGCGCGCGAGGAGAGCCTTCCAGACCGCGAGGACGGTCATGAACAGGGTCGCGCCGCCGCGGCGTGCCAACGCCGCCAGGGCCGTGGCGCTCCCTGGGTCCAGCGCTCCCCGCCGGCGGCCGCCACGGAAGGTGTGGACCGGCGGCCGGGGCCGGTCGAGCGGCAGGTCGAGCACGGCAGGCGCCCCGGCCAGCCGCTCGCGCCAGTGCGCCAGCTCGCCGGCGAGCACCTCGCCCGCCAGCCACTGCCGCTGCCAGAGGGCGAAGTCGGCATACTGCACCGCGAGCTCGGGCAACGGCGAGG
>JAXDLD010000436.1:0-8817 GCA_034666805.1 Acidobacteriota bacterium | reverse complement strand
TGCCGTCCGCGACCGCCACCAGGCGGTCCTCGGAGCCCCAGACCGCGAGGGTGGGGACGCCGATCCGGGAGAGGTCGACCTCCGGCCCGTCCGGCGCCGGGAGGGGCGCGGTCAGGCCGTGGAAGGCGGCCTCCACCCCCTCGACGCGCAGCGGTTCGAGATAGCCGCGGACGAGCTCACGCGTGACCTTGGAGCGGTCGGCGATCGATGCTTCGAGCGCCTTCCTGACCGACCAGGGGGTCAAGGCGACGCCGTGGAGGAAGAGCCAGGCCAGGGGCTTCAACCGGGCGATCCGGCTCCGCCGGTCGTTGGGGTAGGTGGGGGCGGCGCTGTCGACCAGGACCAGGGAGCGCAGGCGCTCCGGGTGCCGGTCGGCGAGCCAGAGGGAGATGGCGCCGCCGTAGGAGTGGCCCATGAGGTGGGCGCGCTCGATCCCCAGCCGGTCGAGGAGGTCGAGGACGAGCGCCGCCTGGCCGCGCCGGGTGTAGCTCGCGAAGTCCCGCGGCCGCTCGGTGGCGCCGAAGCCGTGGAGGTCGGGGGCGACGACCCGGTAGGAGCGGGCGAGGGCCGGCAGGACGTTGCGCCAGCAGTAGGTCGAAGCGCCGAAGCCATGGAGGAGGACGACCGGCTCGCCCTCTCCCGCCTGTTCGACGTGGACGAGCCGGCCAGCGATCTCGACGAAGCGCGCCGCGGGCAGCGCGCGGCGGACCTCCGCGAAAGGGGCGAAAGGGGCGAAAGGGGCGAAACGGGCGAAGGGGGTCAAGGACCGCCCGCTTCGACGCTCACCACCTCCGTCACCCTCCGGTGGAACTCCTGGCCGAGCCCGGCGCCGGCCGTCTCCTGGTGCCGGCGGGTGACGACCAGCCGGTTGCCGGCCCGGGCGAGGTCCCAGCGCTCCCGGTTCTCGGTATTGAAGGTGAGGAAGAGGAAGCCGACCTTGATCTCCATCCTCGACTCGGCGGCAAGGGGCACGCCGTCCGGCCCCAGCCAGAGCTTCACGGTGACCTTCGAGTCCTTGATGTGCTTGCGCTCGGCCTGGTTGATCGCGGGCTCGGCCTTCAAGACCACGAGCTTCGCCGGCCTGCCGGCGACGGCTTCGGGGCGCTCCTCGAGGACCGTGGCGTGCTCGATCCGGAGGGCCAGGGGCCCGGCGAAGCTCACGGCCTGGCCGAGGTCGAGGCCGTTGATCTCCCGCAGCACCGCCTCGGTGGGGGTCGTCCGCTCCGGGTCGGCCCGGTGCTGGCGCGCCTCCTGGGCCGCCCGTTCGAGGAGGGCGTTGGGGTAGGTGACTTTCAGCCCCTCCGGGCCGTCCTCGACCCGGACCGTCCCCTTCCCCTGCTCGGGGCGGGACTTGCCGTCCTCCTTGGTCTCGGTGAAGATCTGCACCTCGACCGCGGCGCGGATCGGCTCCCGCCCGTTGAGCCGGGCGAGAGCGGCGCGCGCCTCCGCCAGGCCGTCGGCGCGGGCGGCGCCGGAAGAGAGGGCGGCGCAGAGGAGGCCGGCGAGGAGGGCGCCCCGCGGGCGCCGCGGCGGTCGGGTCATCGTGGCTCCACCGGCGGCGACTCCCGCCCCGGGCCGGCGACCAGCCGCCGGACCTCCGGCAGCCGGGCCTCGCCATCGCGCTCGCCGATCGTGATCAGGTGCTCCAGGTAGTCGGGCTGGAACATGAGGTAGGAGAGGGAGTCCGGGCTGGCCGCCTCGCGGGTGCCCAGGCTGCGGGTGAGATAGCGGAAGGCCTTGGGCAGGCGCGGCTCGTAGGCGGCGGCGAGGGCCGAGAGGTCCTCGCTCGGCCGGAAGACGATGATCTCCACCGGCCGCAGGGTACCCCACTCCTCGGGAGGGAGCTTGGCGAGGAGACCGTTGGTCTGCTTCAGGCGATCGACGTCCTGCTCCAGGACGTCCAGGAAGATGGCGTTCAAGAGCTCGGAGAGGATCTGGGCGAGCGGCGGGTAGCCGAGGACCTGCGGCCGCTCGGCCTCGCTCCGGGTCGACATGCGCTGGGGCGAGATGGCGAGGATGCGGGTCGCCCCCAGGCGGAGGGCGGGGGCGATGGGGGCCGAGAGCCGGACCCCGCCGTCCCCGTACCAGGCGTCGCCCAGGCGCACGGCGGGGAAGAAGACCGGCAGCGCCGACGAGGCCATGACATGGTCGACGGTGATCCGGCAGCTGACGGAGCGGCGCTGGCGGTCGATCCAGTTGGTGACGTTCTTGCCCTGGATCCAGGTCACGCTCTGGCCGGTCGAGTAGTTGAGGGTGGTCAAGGCGAGGGCCTTCAAGAGCCCGCGCTCGACGTTGCGGCCGATGCCGATGATCTCCCCGTCGACCGTCGCCGCCGCGTGCGAGAGGGTGGCGTGGAGGGGGGCGGTGTCGACGAGGCCGCGGACCTCGGGGGCCACCGAGCTGCCGCCGGCGACCAGATGGGTCGCCCAGCGCACGAGGTTGCGGGAGAGGAAGGGGAGGTCGACCCGGAAGATGTCGTCGACCGTCAAGCTCCGCCAGAGGTCGGAGAGCTGGTCGGCCGCCTCGGCCATCGTACCGGGATGGGCGGCCAGGAAGGCGGCGTTGATGCCGCCGGCCGAGATCCCGGTGATGACCGGGAAGCGCAGCTCGGGCAGGTGCCGCCCCAGGGCGCGGAGCACCCCCACCTGGTAGGCCGCGCGCGCGCCGCCCCCGGTCAAGACGACTCCGAGGTCGCCGATGTCGCTGAGGTCGCCGATGTCGCCGGGCGGGCCGGTCACGGCACCTGAGGCTGGTGGGATGTCGGGCACGCGTGGCATTATGGCAGGCGGCCGGCATCAGGAGACAGCCCGGCCTTACGTGGAGGGAGCATGAGAACGATCGTCACCCTGCTGGTCCTGGCCGCCGTCGTCTTCCTGGGCGGCTACCTTTACATCAACTCCGGCCTCTACGACGTCGCCGCCACCAGCGGCAGCCGGGGCTTCGTCGACCAGATCGCCCATCGGATGTCCGACAACTCGGTCGCCCACCACGCCGCCGGCATCAAGCCGCCCCCCCTGGGCGACCCGGCGCAGCTCAAGGCCGGCGCCGACCACTACCAGGAGATGTGCGTCACCTGCCACGGCGCCCCCGGGATCAAGATGTCGGAGATCGGCGCCGGCTTGAACCCGAGCCCGCCCAACCTCATCCGTTCGACCGGGGACATGAGCCCGGCCGAGGTCTACTGGATCGTCAAGAACGGCATCCGGATGACCGGCATGCCCGCCTTTGGCCCCACCCACGACGAGAGCGCCCTGTGGGCGATCACGGCCTTCGTCAAGCAGCTCCCCACCATGACCCCCCAGCAGTACCAGGCCCTGGCCCCGGCGCACGGGGCGGCCGAGGAGCACGGGCACGGGGACCACCCGGGCGAGGTGCCGCGGAACACGGCGCCCGCACCCAAGCCGGATCACTGAGCGTCCGGGAGCCCGTCTTGTAAGTTTTCGCTGTCTTCGGCCGACCCTTCGCCACCAGGCTGGCGAGCCGCGGCAGGGGCGAGCCCGTCTCGAGCAGGGTCTTCAAGGAAGAGAGGATCGGCGCCCAGCCCTCGCGGAACTGGCGGGCCATCTCGTCGCTCGCGAGCTCGTCGTGGAGGAGCGTCAGCTTGACCGTGCCGTCGTGCGGCTCCAGGGTGAACGCCACCCGGCTCGGGGGGAAGGCGCGGACCTCGGCGCTGAATTCCGGTTGGAAGGAATAGACCAGCCGGCGCGGGGGATCGCATTCGAGAACGGTACCGCTGTCGGTTACCACGTCGCTGTCGCCGTCATAGAAGCGCACGGGCGCGCCGACCGTCCAGGCGGATTCGATGCGGCGTTCGTACCAGTAGATTTTGGTGAAGGCGCCGTCGGTGAGCGCCGCCCAGAGCTTCTCCGGCGTGGTGGCGATATAGGTGACGTAGACGAATTCCGGCTTACCCATCGCGATCCTCCTTCTCCAAAGCCTGTTTGAGATTGGCGAGCGCCTCCACCCGGTGACGCTCGAACTTGCCGATCCAGCGGTCGTAGATCTCCTGGATCGGCACGGGGTTCAGGTAGTGCAGCTTCTCCCGCCCTCGCTTGACGGTGACTACGAGGTTGGCGGCTTCCAGCACCGCGAGATGCTTGGCGACCGCCTGGCGGGTCATCTCCATCTTTTGGCACAGCTCGACGAGCGTCTGTCCGCTCCGGGCCTGCAGCCGGTCGAGCAACCGCCGCCGGCTGGGGTCCGCGAGCGCCTTGAAGACTTCGTCGACCGCGTCCCCCATGGCGGGATTATGGGCAACCGTTTGGTTGCGTGTCAAGCGGAGAGCAAGGCCGAGGTCCGAACAGGCCATGGGTACCGCGAGTGGATCGTCTTTGCCGCTGGCAGACCGGTCGGCAGCCTCATCTCCGCGTGGTAAACTTTCTTCCGGAGGAGGTGGACTTGTCTCACCTTGCGGGACGTGGTGTCTTCTCGCTGTGGCAGGACTATGCAGATTTTCAGAAGGTGCGCCTCGGGCCCAGCGGGGAGATCGCATGGAGCGACGAGGTCGAACTGTGTCCAGACAGTATGTATCTGAAACTTACTGGAAAGAACCTGGAAGAGGTCTTCCCAAACTTGGCTCGGACGGAAGTCGGTGCCTGAGCTCTGCCGGTTCTACGGGATCATCATCAAAATGTATTTTGACGATCATAATCCGCCACATTTCCATGCCGAATATGGCGCGGATGGAGCGATCATGGACATCAACAATTTAGCCGTCATAGACGGTCATCTTCCTCCACGCGCTCTGGTCGGCGGGCAAGCCGTCGTGCCACGGCGGTGGCCCGCGTATGCTGAGCTGCGGTGGGGGGCCCAACCTCGGCGACCAGATCCGCGACATAGCAATCGGTTTCGGCGAGTAGGTCCAGACGACGCAGCTCCGCACGCACAGCCTTCTGAAGCAGCTGCGAGGCCGGTAGGCCTTGGGGTTTTACCAGTTGGTACAAATCGTCGGGCAGGTAAACCTGCATGCGAGCCATACGCCTAAGTATACGCACTCGATACCTTCCTGCAAGCCCCAGCCCCCTCCGCTTCGAGCATGTGACGGCGATCGCGAAACGGTGGCCTCTACTGGCGAGATTGGCGAGCCGGCGCCGGCAGGAATGGCCGCCGAGGTGGGGCTACGGTGGGGGAGCCCCGGTCTGTGCTGGCCAGCGTCCGTCCGCTTCGAGCTCCAAGGGGATCCGAGCATACCCGAGCATCTTCGCCTCGGTGAAATACCGACGCAGGAACTTCGCGGACCCCAGCCGCTCGAGCTGCCGCACATGCACCAGCTCGTGGGCAAGGATCCAGCGCTTCTTCGCATACCGGGGCTTCAACAGAATGGCGTACCCCATCGTCAGGCCTCCGATGGCCCTGCTTCCCAGGCCCAGGAACTGGAGCCTCGCCCGGAGATCCGGATCGGCCGGCTGAGGAAACTGCGTCTCCACGACCACTCGGACCCGCTCCGGATGCTCCACCCCCCGCGAACGGGCGAGGGCCAGCTCCTCCTCCGTGAGCGGTCGGCCTCGCTGGGCCAACTCGGCCGCGGACTCGTCGTACCACCGCACCGTCGCGGGAACGGTGGCGTCGAGCCAGGCGACGAGCTCAGGTGGCGGGGAGTCCAGGGCTGCCAGCTCCCCGGCGGAAGGGGGGCGGGCGGTCCGGCAGGCGGAGGTAGTACACAGGAGGACCGCCAGGAGGCAGACGGTATGCCATCTCATTCTTTTCTGGATCACCCGTGTCTCCCATGATCCGCAGGTGCGCATGCCGGCTATCGCGGGCATTCTACCGCGATCGCGAACCCCGTGGGAGGCATCTTCGCGAGCGTGCACGTCGTTACGGCGTGACTGCTCGCCGTCATGGATTGCATGCCCACCGTCACGGATTGCACGACGGCCATTACTACGTTCGTCGCGGGTCTGGTTTCGCCAGACTGGTTCGTGGAGGTCGACGTGGTCGCCTGTGCGGAGTGAGATATCATCCCTTGCGCAGACAGCGAAGGAGACCCCCATGAAACTCGACGTCTACCTCAACTACAACGGGAGCTGCGAAGAGGCCTTCCGTTTCTACGAGCAGCATCTGGGCGGCAAGATCATCATGATGATGCGGCACAAGGAGCAGCCGAATCCGTCGAACGTGCCGGCCGGCTGGCAGGAGGCCATCCTGCACGCCCGCATCGAGTTCGGCAGCACGGCGCTCATGGGAGCCGACATGCCGACAGCCGAGCCGATGCGCAGCGCCTATCTGACCCTGACTTTCGACAGCGACGGGGAGACGGAACGGATCTACGCCCTGCTTTCCGAGGGCGGGCAGATCTTCATGAAGATGGAGGAGACCTTCTTCGCGACCCGCTTCGCCATGCTCCGCGACCGCTTCGGCACCTCCTGGATGCTCCTCCACCCACGCCCGGCGGCGTAGAGCCGCGGGCGGGGCGGTGCTCCGGCGGAGACGCCGGTCTCGACGCCACCGGCGGCGCCTGGTATCCTGCGGGCGAACCAAAATTCTTCTTGGGAGGCCCTCATGAGGCGAAAGACTTTGGGATGGATGCTCTTGGTGTCGGCAGGGTTGGTGTCGGTGGCACAGGCGGGGACGTTCAAGGCTGCGGCCGCGAAATCGGCGGTCACGGGGCGTTACGTCGTCGTGCTGCGAGACCATGCCGCGAAGCTCAGCCTGGACGAGGGGCGCGCCGACCTCCCGAACGTGAGCGCAGTGGCCGAGAGCCTCTCTCGGCGCTATGGCTTCACGGTGGTGAAGGTGTGGGACCGGGCGCTCCGCGGCTTCATCCTGGACGGCACGGAAGAAGTGGCGCAAGCCCTGGCGAGGAATCGGCAGGTCGAGTCGGTCGAGCAGGACGCTCTGGGCGCGAGCAAGCAGCAGTCGGCGCCGGTCGGGAACTGCTACGGCTATGACAGCTACCCCTACGGCTCGCTGTTTTACAGGACGCCACCGGCGGCCAGCCCGCAAACGATCTCCTGCCCGGAGTCCAACCCGGCCCTCGACCTCGGAGGGGCGGGTCAGCCGCCGGTCTGCACTGACAATTGGGGGCTCGATCGCATCGATCAGCATGCGGCCCAGCTCGACGGCCTCTATACTTTCGATCGCACCGGGAGCGTTCCGGGCCAGGTCAACGTGAGGATTTTCTTCCTCGATACCGGGATCAACGCGGCCCATCGCGAATTCCTCAATCAGGCCGGTACCGCCAGCCGCGCCTCGGCGATCCTCTTCTCCGCCGATCTTTCGATTAACACCGCCTGCCACAACCCGGACCCCCCGACCCACGACCCCTACGGGCATGGGACCCACACGGCCTCGATCGCCGCCGGCAGGACCTTCGGGGTGGCCAAGGATGCCTCCGTCGTGATGCTGGGAGTCGAGACGAGGTGCGACAACGGCTTGATCCTCGACCCGTACAGCTCGGTCGTCGATGCGCTCAACTACGTGGCCGGCCAGCGGCCCGGCGTCCTCAACTGGAGCGGGGGGAACGATCAGCAGATCCTCGCGTCGTCGGCGATCCGCTCGGCCCTCCAGGGTGTGGCAAACTCCGGGGTCCTGGTGATCCAGGCAGCGGGGAATCAGTCGTCCCCCTACCCGCAGCCGGGATACAGCCCCGCGACCTACCCGAGCGGGGTGTACAACGCGTGCGACTGGACCTTTTCAGGGATTTCGGGCTTGATGGTGGTGGGCGGCGTCGACCAGCACAACAATCGATGGACGCGAACTTGGTCCGGAGATGTGCCGAGCGCCCATTGCGTGTCGAACCCCAACGGCGCTCCCCCCGACTGCGGCTCGAACATCGGTGCGTGCATCTCCCTGTGGGCCCCGGCTGCGGACATCCTGGGCGCCAGCCGGTACGATACCTACGGCTATTGCCGTCTGAGCGGTACCTCCATGGCGGCCCCGCATGCGGCAGGGGTGGCGGCTCTCTACCTGCAGGCACACCCGCTCGCCCTGCCGGCCGAGGTCCAGGCGGCCCTGGTCGCGAGCGCGACGACGGGCCTGCTCAACACGAACACCTCCACCCCCAACCACATCGGCCCAGGCTCCCCGAATCGCATCCTCTATTCTCGGGTGCCGTGAGACGATCCCCCGCATGATCGGCCTCGGCAACCTCGACTTGACCGTCGAGGGATTCAATCTCCATAGCGGCCAGAGCTAGGAACAACTCTTTTAAGGACGAACTATGAGCCGACGGGTGCTTCTGTTTCTCTCCATTTTCGGCTTACTCACCTCAACCCTGGAGGCTAATGAATACAAGAGCCCTCTTGGCTTTGTCGGAGATGTCCCAAGCGGATGGGAGGTGTTTACATCAAAGTTTCGCGAGACCCCGGCTCTTTTTAACGAAATCTTCAGCGGCCTACAAAAGCGCGACCCTCACACCGCGGAGGCACTCAGAGATAGGGTGATGAGCGGCCGGCAAGACGTGATCTTTCGAATCGAGCGCGCGGATGTTGCTTTCAGAGATAATATCAATATCTTAAGCGGGCCGGGAAGGCTGCCAGCAACCGATGCGGAGGCGCACACTGTATGCAAGGCTCTCAAGGAAAGCCTGGGTTCCTCCGAGGCGCAAGCCACTCTCAAAGCTTGTGAGGCCAGAACCGTAGGATCGAATTTCACGTTGTTTCTCGAACAAGAAGGCACAATTCCGGGCACTACAGTTCTGCAGTATCAAGTCCTTTGCCCTCCTCGCGCTATCCTAGGCGTGACCGCTACAATTAAAGCGGAGAGCCTTTTGCAGGCGCGCAAGGATCTTGACCAATTCATTGCTTCGATTCGGTGTAATTTGTGACCTGGCCCATAATGGGCACCTTTGTAGAGGTGCGCAAGGAGCTTCTCGATGGC
>JAXDLD010000435.1:0-5457 GCA_034666805.1 Acidobacteriota bacterium | reverse complement strand
GTCCATGGCGATGGCCGACCGCTCCTCCGCCACTCCGGTCGCCGCCGGGCAGCTCACGGTCTCCGCCTCCGTCACCATCCGCTACCGCATCCTCCAGTAGTGCTAGCATCCGCGCCGGAGCGCAAACGACGACTTAGGAGGTCTATGAGCACGGAGACGTCCGCGGCCCCCCCGGCCACCGAAGACCTGAACCCCTTCCATATCGCCCAGCAGCAGTTCGACCACGCCGCCCGCTATGTCCCCAGCCTGGGCAACGGCCTGATCGACTACTTGAAGACCCCCAGCCGTTCCATCACCGTGCAGTTCCCCGTCGAGACCGAGGACGGCTCGGTCAAGACTTTCGTCGGCTACCGGGTGCTGCACAGCCGGGTGCGGGGGCCGGGCAAGGGGGGGATCCGCTACCACCCCGACGTCACCGAGGACGAGGTGCGGGCCCTGGCCTCGTGGATGACCTGGAAGTGCGCGGTGGCCGACATCCCGTTCGGCGGCGCCAAGGGCGGCGTCGTCTGCGATCCCAAGCAGCTCTCGAAGAGCGACCTGCGGAAGATCACCCGCCGCTTCATCGCCGAGCTGGGCGACAACATCGGCCCGCACACCGACATCCCGGCCCCCGACGTCAACACCGACGGCAACACCATGGCCTGGATCTACGACACCTACCAGATGATGCACCCGGGTTTGAACAACCTGCCGGTCGTCACCGGCAAGCCGCTGGGGATCGGCGGCTCGCTCGGGCGCCGGGAGGCGACGGCCCAGGGGGCGCTCTTCGTCACCCAGCGGGCTCTGGTCCGCGGGATCGTCCCCGGGCTCTCCTCGCTCGCCGGGGCGCGGGTGGCGGTCCAGGGCTTCGGCAACGCCGGAGCGATCGCGGCCGAGCTCTTCGCCGCCGCCGGGGCGAAGATCGTCGCGGTCTCGGACTCCCGGGGTGGCATCCACGCCCCCGGCGGGCTCGACCCGCAGGCGGTGATCGCCCACAAGCAGCAGACCGGCTCGGTCACCGGCTTCCCAGGCTCGGAAGCGGTCGGCAACCCGGAGCTCCTGACCGTGCCCTGCGAGGTGCTGATCCCGGCCGCGCTCGAAAACCAGATCCGGGAGGACAACGCGGCGGCGATCCAGGCGAAGCTCGTCGTCGAGGCGGCGAACGGGCCGACCACCCCGGGCGCCGACCGCATCCTCTTCAGCCGCGGCATCCCGGTCCTCCCCGACATCCTCGCCAACTCCGGCGGGGTGACGGTGAGCTACTTCGAGTGGGTGCAGAACAACGAGAACGAGCAGTGGGCCCTGGCCGTGGTCAACGAGAAGCTCGCCTCACGGATGGAGCGGGCGACCGACGCCGTCCTCGACACCCAGGAGCGGATCAACCATGAAGCCGGGGGAGGCGACGCCGTGCGGATCGATCTCCGCACCGCCGCCTACGTGCTGGCGATCGGCCGGGTCGCCGAGGTGGCGCTCGGCCGCGGGATCTGGCCTTAAGGGGGCGGGGGAGGATCGCCATGCTCGCCCTCGCCCATCGCGGCCGCCACACCGGCTGCCCGGAGAACACGCTCGCCGCCTTCGCCGAGGCCGTCGCCTACGGCGCGGACGGCATCGAGACCGATGTCCGCCTGTCGCGCGACGGCCTGCCCGTCCTCTTCCACGACCGGCTGGCCCCGGACGGCCGGGAGGTGGCGGCCCTCTCCGCGGCGGAGCTCTCGGCCGCCGCCGGCTACCCGGTCCCCACCCTCGACCAGGCGCTCGCCCGCTTCCCCGGCCTCTTCTGGAACCTCGAGATCAAGGCCCCGGCGGCGGTCCCGGTCACCCTGGAGCAGATCGCCCGCTTTTCGCGAACTTCCCAGCGCCTCCTCATCTCCTCCTTCTGGCATCCCCTGGTCCAGCCCTTCACCCGCTTTCCGGGGGTCGAGTGCGGGCTCCTCCTCGCCTGCCGGCCGGAGAGCTTCGACGCTTTCGCCTGCCTCTTCCCGCGCGACGGCAGCATCCGGACCGTGGTCTGGAATTACGAGACCGTCGACCCGGCCCTCCTGGAGCAGGGCCGGGCGCTGGGCTTCAGGAGCTATGTCTACGGGGTGGAGACCGAAGAGGAGCACCGGCACTGCGCCGAGCTCCCCCTGGCGGGGGTGATCACCGATCACCTGGACCGGCTCCAACCGCTGCGGCCGGACGGCTAGAGATCGGCGACTTCAAACCGGCGAGACATCCATCTTAGGATGTCATCCTGAAGGAGCCCTAGCGACTGAAGGATCTGGGCGGGGGAGCTTCCCTTGCGGATCCTTCCCCCGCCCAGATCCTTCGGCTCGTTCCACTCGCCTCAGGATGACGGTAGCCAAGGTGCGATCAGACGCCTAATCCCCCTCGGGGTCCGCGTGGGCCTCGCCGCCGCCCTTGTGGAACTCGTTGAGCTTCTCCTCTTCCTCCCGCGCGGCGTCGCTCCAGAGGGCGATGTCGCCGGCGCTCATCTTCCCCACCGGCGCCAAGCGCGCGTCTCGGTAGCCCTTCTCCTCGACGTCGTAGAGATACTGGCCCCGCGACAGGATGGTGCCGCGGCAGAGCTTCTCCTCCCCAGGCTTCACCGGGCCCTCCGCCGCCAGGCGGGCGAGGAGCCCGTCCCAGACCGGGCGGGGGATCGCGTCGCGCTCGCCGGGATAGATGTAGCCGAAGAGGACGAGGTGATTGAACAGCACCCGGAAGTGAGGCCCGAAGCGGTCCAGGAGGCGGTCCCAGTCGAGCTCCCGGGCGCGGTGGAGGAGCAGGTGGGCGACGTCGGCGCCGTCGTAGCGCTCGCGCTCCATGATGAAGGACTTCGACCAGAGGATCTCCTCGGCCGGGACGAGCTTCGCCGGTACCCCCAGCACCACCTCTTCGACCGCGTGCTCGAACCAGCGCTCGTCGACCCGGGCGATGCCGTTGCCCGAGCTGTAGATCAGGTCGACGAAGTCCTCCCCGTTGTAGGCCTTGCCGAGCCAGTGCGGGAAGGTGAGCTCGGTCGCGTAGCCGGCCTTCTTCAACCCTGCCAAAGCCCGCTCCACGTCCTCCGGCCGGAGGAAGACGTCGAAGTCCTTGGTGTGGCGGACGACCCCGGTATAGCGGGCGTAGGCGTAGGCCCCGCCCACGAGGAAGGGGACCCCGGAGTCCCGCAGCACCTCCATGGCATGGCGATAGAAGTCCGCCTCCGCGGGCTCGGGTGGAGTTGGGGAGCTGGCGGTCGCGGTCTCGGTAAGGCTCATGGGCCGCGAGTCGAGCAAGAGGCGTACCACCGCGTACAGGCTCATGGCACGGAGCTTGCCGTCCCGAAGCCTGGACCGACATGGAGAGGGGGGCAGGCGCATGGCACTGGAGAGCCGGGAGAGCCGGGAGAGCCGGGAGAGCCGGAGCGGTGAGGGCGGGGAGGGGAACGGCGGGGTGGTACGGATCGCGGCGGTGGCGGACCTCCATTACACGAAGTCGCCACAGCCCCAGCGCTCGCTCCAGGACCTCTTCGCCCAGGCGAGCCGGGCGTGCGACATCCTGCTCCTCCCCGGTGACCTGACCGACCGCGGCCTGCCGGAGGAGGCGGAGGCCCTGGCGCGGGAGATCCACGCCTCGGTCAACGTGCCGGTCATCGCCGTCCTCGGCAACCACGACTTCGAATCGGGCAAGCAGCAGGAGGTCAAGGGGATTCTCTCCGAGGCGGGGATCAAGATGCTGGACGGCGAGGCGGTCGAGGTCTTGGGGGTCGGCTTCGCCGGGGTCAAGGGGTTCTGCGGCGGCTTCGGCAAGCGGGCCCTCGGGCCCTGGGGGGAGGAGATCATCAAGGCCTTCGTGCACGAGGCGGTCGAAGAGGCCCTGAAGCTCGAATCGGCCCTGGCGCGGATGCGGGGCATGAAGCGCCGGGTCGCCGTCCTCCACTACTCGCCCATCCAGGCGACGGTCGAGGGGGAGCCGTGCGAGATCTTCCCTTTCTTGGGGTCCAGCCGCCTGGAGGAGCCGCTCACCCGCTATCCGGTCGACGTCGTCGTCCATGGCCACGCCCACCGCGGGGCGCACGAGGGGAAGACCGCGGGCGGGGTCCCGGTCTACAACGTCGGCCTGCCGGTCCTCCAGCACACCTTCCCGGACCGCCCCGCCTTCAAGGTGATCGAGCTCGCGCTGGGATAAACTCCCCAGGGCATGAAGAGCAGCGAAGGATTCGTGTTCGTCCGCCCCGGGCTGCATCTCTATTTCCGGGTGCTGGGGGAGGGGCCGGAGACGGTCGTCGTCCCCAACGCGAACTGGCTCGCCGAGCCGTTCCAGCCGTTGGCTCTGGGGCGCCGGCTGATCCTCTTCGATCCCCGGAGCCGCGGGCGGTCGAGCACGGTCACCGACCGCCGGCAGCTCTCGCTGGAGGAGGACGCGAGCGACCTGGAGGCGGTGCGGCGCTACTTTGGCCTCGAACGGATGTCGCTCCTGGGCGCCTCCTACCACGCCGCGATCGCCGCCCACTACACGATCGAGAACCCGGAGCGGGTCGAGCGGCTCCTGCTGGTCTGCCCGATCACCCCCCGCCAGCCGGGGGAGTGGGCGCAGGAGACGCCGGGCCCGGAGATCCTCGTCTACCCGCCGGGGGTGCCGCGGCTGGAGGAGATGCGGCGCGAGGGGCTCGACAGGAGCGACCCGGTCGCCTACTGCCGGGCCTGGTTCAACTACTTCCTCCTCCCCGCCCAGCTGGGCGACCCCGAGGCCGCCCTCCGCTTCCCGGTCGACGACGTCGCCTCCTTCCCCAACGAGTGGCCGAGCCACGCCCTGACCGTCTACTTCGAGCACATCATCCCCAAGATGCGGGCCTGGGACTTCCGGCCGCGCCTGCGGGGCCTCGACCTGCCGGTCCTGGTGATCCAGGGGACGGAGGACCTGGTGCCCGTGGCGGCCTCCCGCGAGTGGGCGGAAAACTGCCCCAACAGCCGCTTCCTGGCGATCGAGGGGACCGGCCACCACCCCTACCTCGAGCGCCCGCAGGAGTTCTTCGCCGCCGCCGATGCCTTCTTCAAGGGCCAGTGGCCGGAGCGCTCCGAGATCGTCCGGCGCGCCGCGTAAGCCGAATCCCGCGCGGCAGCAATCCAATTTCCCTCGACATACGTAGGGCGCGATTCTCCTTCCTCGCGTCACTGGAGAGGATGGAGGTTGCATGCATCTCTGCCCGGCGGAGCTCGATCGGTCCCGTGCCCAGCTAGGCGGCCGCCACGCCGCGGTCGAGGCGGAACGCCTCCAGGGGGACGCTCGGGGTCTCGCCCAGGAGGAGCTCCGCCAGAACCAGCGCGGTGCCGGCCGAGAGCTCGAAGCCGGCGCGGAAGTGACCGGTCGCGACGAAGAGGTTGGGATAGCCGGGGACCGCGCCGATGTAGGGGAGGCGCTCATCGCCGGCCGGCGCCGGGCGGAGACCGGCCCAGGCCCGCTCGAAGCGGGCCGCCTTAAGGCCCGGCACCAGGCGGTGGGCGAGGTCGAGGA
>JAXDLD010000434.1:0-6893 GCA_034666805.1 Acidobacteriota bacterium | reverse complement strand
TGAGCGCCGACGAGCCGCCCGCGGCCGGCGGCGGGGCGTTCTCGAAGGTGAAGAGCACCTGGAAGAGCGGCGAGTGGGCGAGATTGCGCTCCGGCTCCAGCTCCTCGACCAGCTTTTCGAACGGCAGGTCCTGGTGGGCGTAGGCGCCGAGCGCCGTCTCCCGCACCCGGGCGAGCAGCGCTCTCGTCGTGGGGTCGCCCGTCAGATCCCCGCGCAAGGCCAGGGTGTTGACGAAGAAGCCGATCAGCTCCTCCAGCTCGGCCCGGCCGCGGTTGGCGATGGGCGTGCCCACGACGACGGTCTCCTGGCGGGAGCAGCGGCCGAGGAGGAGCTCGAAGACGGCGAGGAGAGCCATGAACGGGGTGAGGCCCTCGGCCCGGCACCGCCCGCGGACCGCCTCCAGAACCTCCCCGGAGAGCGCCAGGGTACGCCGGCCGCCGCGGAAGGTCTGCATCGCGGGTCGTGCACGGTCGAGCGGCAGGTCGAGGAGGGGCGGAGCGCCGGCGAGCGACCGCCGCCAGTAGGCGATCTGGGCCGCGAGCACCTCGCCGGCAAGCCAGCCGCGCTGCCAGGCGGCGTAGTCCGCGTACTGCACCGGGAGATCGGGGAGGGACGAAGGATGCCCCTGGCGAGCGACCTCGTAGAGCGCCACGAGCTCCCGGACCAGCACCTCCGTCGACCAGGCGTCGGCGACGATGTGGTGGAGACAGAGGAGGAGCACGTGCTCCTCCCCGGAGCCGGCGAGGCGCAACAGGCACGCCCGGAGGAGAGGGCCGACGGCGAGGTCGAATGGCCGCCGGGCCTCGGCCGTGGCGAGGCGCCGAAGCTCCCTCTCCCGCGTTCCGGGCGGCAGCGCGGCGAGGTCGGTCGACGGCAGCGCCGCCGGCACCTCGCCAGCCGGTAGGATGACCTGGGTCGGCTCCTCCCCGGCCAACCGGAAGACGGTGCGCAACACCTCGTGCCGGCGCACCACCTCGCCCAGGCTCCAGGCGAGAGCGGGGACGGCCAGAGATCCGGTCAACCGGACGGCCGACGGCATGTTGTAGGCCGCGCTCGCCGGCTCGAGCTGATGGAGGAACCAGAGGCGCTGCTGGCCGAACGAAAGCGGCAGCCGGCCGTCCCGCGCCACTCGGACGAGCGGCGGTGCGGCAAGGCCGGCGCCCGCCGCCCGCGCCGCTTCGATCCGGGCGGCCAGCCCGGCGACCGTCGGCGCCTCGAAGAGCGCGCGGAGCGGCAGCTCGACCCCGAAGACATCGCGCACCTGAGACATCATCCGAGTCGCCATCAGCGACTGCCCGCCCAAGTCGAAGAAGTTGTCGTCGACCGCGACGGCCGTCCGTTCCCGGCGCAGCACCTGCTGCCAGATTCCGGCGAGCAGCTCCTCGGCCGGCGTCCGCGGGAGAGCTCGGCTAGCAGAGGGAGCCGGCAGGGCCTCGCCGGGCACGATGGCGGCCAGGGCCTGGCGGTCCACCTTGCCGTTCGGGGTGAGGGGGAAGGCATCGAGGACAACGAAACCCGCAGGGACCATGTACTCCGGCAGGCGGGCCCGCAGGGCGGCGCGCAGCTCGGCCGGCACCGGCTTACCCGCCCGAGCGACTGGAACCACATAGGCGACCAGCGTCTGGTCCTCTGGCCGGGCCATCACCAGCGCCCGCTGCACCGCGGGCAGGATCTCGAGCGCCGCTTCCACCTCTCCCAACTCGATTCGGAAGCCCCGCACCTTGACCTGATGGTCGAGGCGGCCGAGGAACGCCAGCTCGCCGTTCGGACGGTGCCGGGCGAGGTCTCCGGTCCGGTAGAGCCGCGCCCCCGGCTCCCCAGAGAACGGATCGGGGACGAACCGCTCCGCCGTCAGCTCCGGCCGGCCGAGATAACCTCGGGCCAGCCCCGCGCCTCCCAGGTACAGCTCTCCCGGAATGCCCAACGCCACCAGCTGCTGCCGGGTGTCCAGCAGGAAGGCCTGGCTCCCCGCCACCGGCCGGCCGATGGCCGGCGGACCCGAGCCGCACCGCGGCACGCAGGTGAAGGTCGAGTAGGTGGTGTCCTCCGACGGCCCGTAGAGGTTCCATACTTGCGCCACTCCGCCCGTGGCGTAGATCTCCTCGACCAGAGCCCCCGGCAGCGGCTCCCCCGCCAGGTTGACCGTGCGCACCGAGCCCGGCAGGCCGCCGCCGCGCACCAGCTCGGCGATCGCCGAGGGCACCGTGTTGACCAGGGTCACCTCGGCGATGGTTGACAGGAACGGGAGCTCCAGGGCGTTGTCCGCCAGGATCACCGTCCCGCCCGAGCCGAGCGGCAGGAACAGCTCGAAGACCGAGAGGTCGAAGCAGATCGAGGTCGAGGCCAGAACCCCGGCCCGCTCGGGCCCGGGGAAGACCGCCTCCGCCCAGCGCAGCAGGGCCACCGCGCTCCGGTGCTCGATCGCCACCCCCTTGGGACGGCCCGTCGATCCCGAGGTGTAGATCAGATAGGCCAGATTGCCCGGTCCCGCGAGGCTCGCCGGCCGCGCCGCCGGACGGGCGGACACGGCAGCCGCGTCGCGATCCAGGCAGACGACGGGGAGGGAACCCGGCAGTCGGTCGAGGAGCCGCTCCTCCGAGAGAACGACCGGCGCACCCGAATCCGCGAGCATCAGCTCCAGCCGCTCGCGCGGATAGCCGGGGTCGAGCGGCAGGTAGGCGCCGCCCGCCTTGAGGACGGCCAGCAGGGCGGTGACCATGCCGAGCGAGCGCGGGAGGCAGATCCCCACCGGCACCTCCGGCCCCACACCCAGCCGGCGCAGGTGATGGGCCAGGCGGTTCGAGCGCTCCTCGAGCTCACCGCGGGTGAGCGCTCCGGCCAGGGTGACCACCGCGCGCGCATCCGGCTCTCTCTCCGTCGCGGCCTCGAACAGCTGGTGCAGGCAGTCTCCCGGCGAAGACGTCGGCATCGCGGCCGTGTCGTTCCACTCTCCCAGCAGCTGGCACCTCTCCGCCCGGTTGAGGAGCGGCAGCTCCGAGAGGCGCTGGTCCGGATCGGAGGCGAGCGCCGCGAGCAGCACCTGGAGGTGGCCCGCCAGGCGCGCCATCCGGGAGCGGTCGAAAAGATCGGTGTTGTATTCGATCGAACCGGCGAGGCGTCTCGGCGTCTCCTCGAGCGAGAGGGTGAGCTCGAAGAGCGACGTGCCCGAGTCGACCGGCAGGGCCCGTGCCCTGAGATCTGAATCCCCGCGCGTCTCTTCCGGCAGGCTCTGGAAGGCGAAGAGCACCTGGAAGAGCGGCGAGTGACGGAGGTCGCGCTCCGGCTGCAGCTCCTCGACCAGTCTCTCGAAAGGCAGATCCGGATGGGCGAAGGCGCCGAGGGTGGTCTCGCGCACCCTCGCCAGCAGCTCTCGGAAGCTCGGATCGCCCGCCAGCTCGCCGCGGAGCACCAGGGTGTTGACGAAGAAGCCGATGAGCCCCTCGGTCTCGACCCGGTCGCGATTGGCGATCGGGGTGCCGATCGCCAGGTCCTCGCGACCGCTGTAGCGGTGGAGCAGGACCATGAGGGCCGCGAGGAGAGTCATGAAGAGCGTCGCCCCCTGGCGCCGGCCGAGCTCCTTCAAGCCGGCCACGGTCTCTGCCGGGAACCCCAGAGGATGGCGCGCGCCGCGGAAGGTCTGGACCTCCGGCCGGGGCCGGTCACCGGGGAGGTCGAGCGGGCCGGGCAGACCTCCCAGGCGTCGCTTCCAGTAGGCGAGCTGGGGCGCGAGCACCGGACCGGAAAGCCACTCCTGCTCCGCCGCCGCATAGTCGGCGTACTGCACGGGGAGGTCGGGCAGGGGCGAGGGGGCGCCCGCGGCGAAGGCGGCATAGAGAGCCGTCACTTCCCGCACGAGGATCCGGAGGGACCAGCCGTCCGCGACGATGTGGTGGAGAGCGAAGACGAGGATCCGCTCGCCGGTCCCCAGCCGGAGCAGCAACGCCCGCATCACCGGCCCCATCGCGAGGTCGAAGGGGCGGCGGACCGCGGCCGCGACGAGCGCCCGGGTGGCCGCGGCGCGGTCCCCGGTGGGAAGCGCGCTCACGTCGACGACCGGGAGCGGCAGGTCCGGAGGCGGGCCGATCCGCTGTACCGGCAGACCGGAGAGGCTGGAGAAAGTGGTGCGCAGCACCTCGTGGCGCCTCGCGACCCCCGCCAAGGACCGCGCGAGCGCCGGCTCGTCGAGCGGCCCGGTCAGGCGGATCGCCCCTGGCAGGTTGTAGAACGGGTTGCCGGGTTCGAGCTGGTCCAGGAACCAGAGCCGCTGCTGGGCATAGGAGAGCGGGAAAGGTTCGTCCCGGCGCTCCCGCGGACGGATCGGCGGGCGCGGCGCCTCCTCGTGCTTGCGCTTCTTGAGCTCGCGCAGCAGCAGCTCGCGCTTCTGCGGCGAGAGCTCGGCCAAGCGGGCCGGAAGACTACTCATCGGTGCCCTCGCCGACTTCCGACTCGATCAGCATCTCTTCGCCCGCGAGCAGGGCTTCGGCCTCCTCCTCGGAGAGCTGGTCGAGGCGCGCCAGCACCTGATCGAGGGTCTCCCCGTCCGCCGACGCGGTCTCCCGTTCGAGGATCCGCACCGCGAGTTGAGCGACGGTGGGCGCGTCGAAGATCGCCCGCAACGGCAGGTCCGTGGTGGCTGCCTGGCGCACGCGAGACAGCACCTGGATCGCCAGGAGTGAGTGGCCGCCCAACTCGGTGAAGTCGTCGTGCACCCCCACCCGATCGATGCCCAGCACCTCCTCCCAGATCCCGGCCAGCAGTCGCTCCGTCTCGTTGCGCGGCGCCACATACGGCGTCGCCATCTCCGGACGGGAATGACCCGGGGCTAGAGGAGCGGCCGCCGGGGCAGCGTCCTCAGAGAGGCGCCCGGATCGCGCCTGAGCGAGCCGCTCCGCCAGATCGCCGGTGGACACGACGAGGCGCGGCAGGCCGCTCGCGAGAGCGCGATCCAGCACCTCTCCCATCTTCGCCGCGAGCTCCCCTCCTTCCCAATCGATCGACAGAACGGAGGCGCTGCCCCGGGCGGTGGCTCGGGTGGCAAAGCCATTCAGGTGGGCCCCGACGGCCGCGGCTTCGACCTGCCCGACACCGCCAAGGACCGGGGCGAGGGAGGAGACCACGACTAAAAGATCGAGCGGTCTCGCTTCCAGGGCCGGCTCCAGCGCCCGGATGCTGCGAATCGCGGCGGCCACCCGCTCCGCCGCGCCGCCATCTTCCGCGAGCTGGATGAGCCCACGCTTCGAGGTAGCCGGAATGTCGACGACCGAGAGGGTGGCCGGAGCCGCCAGCCTGGAGGTTTCCCCCAGCCGGACCGGTTCGAAATGCCGCACCCAACGATGCCTTCCACGCAACGCGATCTCAGTCTCCATGGGGTCCCGCGAGCCGCGAATCAGCTCGGTCATGAGACGCGCGACGAGATCCTCACGCCGGCCGCTTTCCGCGGGGAAGACGACGTCGACCGACCGGCAGCTCGCCCCCGGATACTCCTGGGGGATGACTCGCAGGGGCCCCAGGAGAACCGATTTCTCGGGCTTCAAGACCTCTTCGCCGGTCAGGTCATGGAGACCGTTGGCGACCGCCACGAGCTCGACCGGGCCCGGAGAGCTGCGCTCGGCCAGGGTCTGGGCGAGGTAGAGCAGGCTCGAGAAGCACTCGTCGAGCGTGACGTCGAGCGGCTCCGCCCCGACTTCGGGGGTTACGCCCCAGAGGTGGACGATCCGATCGGGCAACGGCCCCGTCGCGCCGATCTCGGCCAGGAGACGCGAGTAGTCCTGACGCCGGCCGGGAGCGACGCGGTAGGTGCCGTCGAGCAGCTTCGCGAACCCCTCTCCCGCCGCCACCCGGATTACGCCCTCCCCTTGCCGTGACAGCTCGGCCGCGAGCCCGGCCCCGAGGCCGCAGCGGTCCTCGAGGAGCAGCCATCGGCGCTCGCCGTCCACTGCCGGCACGGAGGCCAGAAGCGGCGACTCCTTCCAGACCGGAATGGAAAACCAGTCAGCAACCTCCTCCCGCACGCGGGCCCGGCCCCTCGGGACCGCTCCGGAAACAGTTGGACGCGAATCGATCCAGTAGCGCTGCCGCTCGAAGGGGTAGACCGGCAAGGGGAGCCGGCGCCGGCGGGCGTGGGCGTGGAAGTCCTCCCAGTCCACCTCCACTCCGGCCAGCCAGAGCCGGCCGAGGCTGCCGAGCAAGAACGGACCGTCCGTGCCGCCATCCGTCGGGTGGGGCAGCGATTCGAGGACCGTCCTCCCCCGCTCCGCCTGGCGCCGGGCGAGGGTGCCGAGCGTACGCCCGGGTCCGACCTCGAGCAGGACCCGGTCGGGGTCGGAGAGGAGCTCGGAGAGCCCGGCGGCAAAGCGCACCGGCTGCCGCAGGTGCCTCGCCCAGTAGTCGGGGTCGGTCGCCTCCGTAGCCGTAATCCAGGTGCCGGTCAGGTTCGACAGGAAGGGAATCCGGGGCGGCTCCAGGCGGATCGCCGCGACCACCTGCCGGAACGGCGCGAGCGCCGGGTCCATGGCTGGCGAATGGAAGGCGTGCGAGGTATGGAGCCGGCGGCCCTCGAGCCCGCGCTCGAGGAGCCGGGTCCGCAGCGCTTCGATCTCCTCCTCCGGCCCGGACACGACGGAGAGGAAGGGGGCGTTGACCGCGGCGAGGGCGAGCCGGCCGCCGGAGAGCCCGGGGAGGCTCAAAACCTCCTCCTCGGAGAGCGGGACCGCCAGCATGGCGCCGCGCGGCAGGGCCTGCATGAGCCGACCGCGCGCCGCTACCAGGGCGAGGGCATCCTCCAGCGAGAAGACTCCGGCCAGGCAGGCGGCCACGTACTCGCCGATGCTGTGCCCGAGCATCGCCTCGGGTTCAACTCCCCACTCCCGCCAGAGACAGGCGAGCGCGTACTC
>JAXDLD010000433.1:0-3799 GCA_034666805.1 Acidobacteriota bacterium | reverse complement strand
GGCGAGGCCGTAGCAAGGGTAGAAGGAACGCGCCCGGAAGCCGCAGGGGGCGAAAGCCTCGGCGAACCGCGCCAGGGTCTCCGGCCGCACCGGCTCGGCGCCGTTGAAGGCGACCTCCCAGCTCGCGAGATCGAGGCCCTGCCGCGCCGCCGCCGGGATCCGGCGCACGCAGAGGTCGTAGGCGAAGTTGGGGCCGCCGCTGATCGTCGCCCGGGTGCGCGAGATGGTTTCGAGCCAGCGCCGGGGGCGCTGCAGGAAAGCGACCGGCGACATCAGGGTGGCCGGCCAGCCGCCGTAGAGCGGCTGCAGGATGCCGCCGATCAAGCCCATGTCATGGTAGGGCGGCAGCCAGATGACCCCGCGGCTCTCTTCCGTGTAGCCGAAAGCGCGCCTCAGCTGCTCCGAGTTGTGGAGGAGGTTGCCGTGGGAGAGCATGACTCCCTTGGGGCTGCCGGTCGAGCCGGAGGTGTACTGCAGGAAGGCGAGGCTCTCGCGGCCGATCGGCGGCGGCCGCCACTTTGCCGCCCGGTCCTCCGGCAGGTGATCCGTCGAGAGCCAGAGGAGGGCGCGGAGCGCCGGCGCCTGCTCCGCCCAGGCGCCGGCGCGAGCCGCGAGCTCGGCGGTCGAGAGCACCGCGACCGGCCGCGCATCGTCGAGGATCGCGAGCAGACGCGGCAGGCTGCGGTTCTGGCGCGGCGGGTAGGCCGGGACCGCGATCGCCCCCGCATAGAGGCAGCCGAAGAAAGCACAGACGTAGGCGAGGCCCGGGGGGTAGAGCAGGACGACGCGCTCCCCGAAGGCGCCGTGCTCTTCGAGGAGAGCCGCGACGGCACGCGCCCGGGCATCGAGCTCGGCGTAGGTGAGGCCGACCTCCTGCTCGCCATCGATCAGAAAGGTATAGAGCCGCTCCGCGGGAGTCTCCCGCGCCCGTGCGGTGAGAATTTCAATCAGATTCGAGCTGTCGACCTGGGACCCGAGGGATCGGGTTTTCATTCGAGCGCTCGCTTCAACGGCAGGATTAAATCAACCAAGAAATACCTTGCTGCTCGTACGTTGGACTGCTCGCTGTTGGGATGTCGTTCACAGCGAACGACGTCCTTCCAACTTCAATTCTAGCAGATTTATTATGAGAAAATCCATACGGAACAAACTATGGCTTGATCGACTCCGCAGGTCCGGATTGGAAACTATTTTTTATCCATTTGTGGCCTTTTGGTGATCCGGAGGCGGCAGCCCGGTTGCGGTCTCGGAGAACTCGTCGGGGAGGACCTCCGGCAGATCCTCCTCCAGCCGGGAGAGACGCGGGGAGAGGAAACCCAAGGCGACGGTGATCACGGTCAAGACCCCGAGGACGACGAAGAGCAGGCCGATCCCGCGCCCCTTCCCCACTCCGATCAGGTGACCGACGCTACCCGCGAGCGCCCCGTCGGGGACGAGCAGGGGATTGAACACTCGATCGGCGAGCGGTCCCGCGACGAGGGCGGCGAGCGGCAGGGTCGAGCCGCCGATCAGGCGCCGCATGGCGAAGACCCGGCCCTGGAGGTCCGGCTCGACCCGTGTCTGCCACAGGACTTCGCTGCAGGCACGGACGACCGGCGTCCCGCACAGGACGACGAACGCCGTGGCGGCGACGAGCGCCGTGCTGGGACGGAGGCCGCCCGCCAAAAGCGCGATCCCTTGGAGCAGCGTGCAGGCGAGAATGGCGCGCACCCGGCGCCGCGGCACGCCGAGGACGCCCACCGCCACACCGCCGATCAGGAGCCCGCTGGTCGCCACCGACAGCACGGTGCCGAGCACCACGGGAGTGGCGAAGCTCAGCACGAGCGGGGTCAAGAGCACCTGGACGATGCCGAGGCTGAAGTAGGAGCCGGCGAAGAAGGCGAGGAGGCCGAGTAGGCCGGGGCGCTCCCGGATGTAGGACCAGCCGGAGAGCGCCTCTTTGAAGAGCGATCCCCGCGCTGCCTGCCCCGCGAGGCTCGCCGCCGGCCGCGGGATGGCGAAAGGGAAGACCGTGGCGGCGGCGACTAAAAACGTGGTGAAATCGATCGCCACCACCCCTTGGAGCCCGATCCAGACGATCAGTGCCCCGGCGAGGACGGGAGCGGCGATCTGCGCCACCGCCGGCCCCACCTGCGCCATGCCGCTCGCCCGCGGCAACTGGCCCTTGGGAACGATCAAGGTCGTCGAGGCCGACAGGGCCGGCAATTTCAGGGAATCGAAGCTGCGATTGATCGCGACGATCAGATAGACCTGCCAGACGTGAAGCGCGCCGGCCCCGAGCAACAGCGCCAGGCCGAGGGTGGCGAGCCCGGACCCGCAATCGGCGAGCAGCATCAGGGCCCGCCGGTCGAAGCGGTCGAGCAGGGCGCCGGCGAGCGGTGCCAAGAGGAGCCCTGGCAGGCTGGCGAAGAGGGCGATCAGCGCGAACTGGGTCGCCGATCCGGTTTTTTGATAAACCCAGACGCCGACCGCGAAGCTCGACAGGGCCGAGCCGCACATCGACACGACCTGGCCCGACCAGATGATGCTGAAGGCCCGCATGCCGCGCGCCAGGGGACGTTTACCCGCCATTATACCCAGAGTCTGACATATGTATGAGATTTTCGAAGTGGCTTTTTTCGACGACCCTGGTTTAAAATCGTGTGCGGGGCCGGCGCTCCATGGGCTTGATCGATTGGACTGCCGAAAGGACAAGATGGTACCCGGGACCGTTCTCGCCGTGGGCGGAACCGGGATGCTCGGCATACCCGTCGCTCGCCAGCTTCAAGCTAAAATGATTGCGTATGATTTACGTCTTGCTCTGAGAGCCCTGGTGAGGCGGCCCGGCCTCTCCTCTGCCGTCCTCCTGATCCTGGCCCTGGGCATCGGCTCGACGACGACGATCGTCAGCATCGCGAACTCCGCGCTGTTGAGCAAGCTTCCCTATCCACAGGGGGATCGTCTGGTCGGTATAAGGACTCTGATCGAGCGCGACGGCGCGGTCTTCCCGGTCTCCTACCTGGACGTCGAATCCTGGCGTGATCAAAGCCGGACCCTCGAGCTGATCTCGGTCACCTCGAACAGCCAACAGCTTAATCTCTCGGCGGACCACCGGGCCGAACGCGTCGGGGTCGGCTTCGTCTCCGCCTCCTACCTGGACCTCCTGGGAGCGCGGCCCGCCCTCGGCCGGACCTTCCAGCGCGGAGACGAGAGCCGGACCAGCCCCCTGCCCATCGCGGTGCTCCGCAACGGCCTGTGGAAGCGCCGCTTCGGCGGGGACCCTGCCATCGTCGGCCGGACCATCCAGATCCAAGGCCTCGCGGTCCAGGTCGTCGGCATTCTGTCGGAAGGCTTTGAGGATATCTATCCGGACGTCGAGCTCTACGTGCCGGTGACCCTGTCCCGGCTCACCCATCGGGAAGGTTACGTCGAGGATCGGGGGGTGCGCTGGCTCAAGGTCTTCGCCCGCCTGCGGCCCGGGGTCACGGTCGAGCAGGCGGATCAGGAGCTGCGTTCGCTCTCCCGCCGGCTCGCCGGCACCTTCCCGAGCACGAATGAGGGCTATACGGCGCACGTCAGGCCGTTGCGGACCCTCCAGCTCGACTTCGAGAGCATGCGCCTCTCCATCCTGACCCTGCTCCTGGGCGCGGTCTTCGTCCTCTTAGTCGGCTGCGCCAACGTCACCAACCTGCTCTTGATCCGGGCCGTCGAGCGCCGGAAGGAGGTCGCTCTACGGCTGGCCATGGGGATCACCCGCTTCCGCCTCGTTCGCCATTTCATCCTCGAGGGCGCGCTCCTCTGTCTGGGCGGCGCCGGGCTC
>JAXDLD010000432.1:0-3467 GCA_034666805.1 Acidobacteriota bacterium | reverse complement strand
AACCCTTCTCTGCGTTCGAGCGTTTCGCCGAGGCCCTGACCGGGCCGGAGGCGCCGAGGGTCGCCGGTCGCATCGTCGTCTATGGCGGTGAGGAGACGCAGGAGCGAAGCCGGGGCACGGTCCTCTCCTGGGGGGATCTCGCCGCTTACGACTGGGAGGCGGGCTCTTAGCTGGCGCCGCGTGGCCATGCCAAGGCGTGCCGGCCACGCGGCGGGGGCGCGACGACCCGCGCCGTGACGCCGCCGACCCGCGTCGCATCGCCGACGATCCATGCCGTGACGTCGACATCCCGCGCCATACCGCCGATGTCCTGCGCCGTGACGCTGACGATCCACGCTATGGCGCCGACGATCCACGCCAAGACGCCGTCGACCCGCGCCGTGACACCGTCGACCCGCGCCGTGACGCCGTCGACCTGCGCCACGACGCCGACGCCCCGCGTCGTGCCACCAATGACCAACGCCATAGCGTCGAAGGTTGGCGCCAGGACGCCGATGGGAGACCCGCCCACCTGCCCCGTCCAGAGAACCCAGGGCGTTGCCCCGGGCTAAAGAACGACGGCCCGTTGGGCCTGGGAAGGCCTTACCGGCCGGCCGCCGCAGCCTTCTGAATCCCCTCAATCAGCTCCCGCGTCTCCGCCACCTCCGCCCCCGCCCGCTCCCCATAGCTCGCGTATCCGCGCAGGGCCTCTTCAGCATAGGCGAGGGCGTCTGCGAAGCGGCCTGCCGAGGCCAGGCCAACAGCGACGTTCCCCCGGGTCCGTGCGGCTCCGAACAGGTTGCCTTGGGCCTCCCGATAGCGGACCGCTTTCTGGAAGTGAGGCAGGGCACGGTCGAGATCGCCGGCTTCGCCATAGACCGACCCAAGCTGGTTGTGGGTGGCCGCCATGTCATCTACCGCGTCTTCCGGCAGGAGCTCGAGCGCCTGGTGGTACCAACGCTCTGCGTCGTCCAGAAAGACCAGTAACTCCTCATCAGGACGGCGTGCGGTCCTCGCGTCTCGAAAGCGTTCCAGGAAAACGGTTCCGAGCGCGACGGTGTTTTTCCCTCTCCCCAGCCGGTCACCCGGGTCGTGGAGCTCAAGGCTCCGCCGGTACCAACGCTCCGCTGCGGAGAGATCCCGGAGGTCTGGCAGATCCTTGTACGCACGGCCGAGGTTGTGGGCGCAGATCGCCGCGCCAGCCTGGTCTCCGATTCGTTCGGCGAGCTCCAACGACTCCTTGTACGCCGCCACGCACTCCGCCCTGCCTCCTTTCCTCTGGATCTCACCCAGCTCATGCAGGGACGCAGCGAGGCACCGGATCTGGTTCTTCTGCGCTGCGGTAAGACCTTCTTGAGGCTGGTCGAGGAGCGGGGCCGCCCGCCGTCGATCCCAGTCGACCGTCAGGAGCTGAAGGCGCTCCGCCTCGGGGAGGTTTCGCTCCTCTCGGGCCAGGCGGACGCGGTAGTCAATGACCAGGCTCCACTCCTCCTCCCGGCCCGGCAAGGGCGCTTCCGTTTCCGGTTCGACGAAGGCGGGCACCACCTCCTCGACGAGCCGCTTCCACTCGGCCCGGCGGCCGGTGTGGTCGTAGAGCACGCGCAGGCCCTGCATCGCGCTGATCACCCCTCGCCACCAGCCGTTTTCTAGCGCCAGGCGGCGGGCCTGGAGAAGATTGGCCTCTTCCGCCCGGAGGGCGGAGAGGACCTCGCGTTGCCCGTCGCCATAGGAGGCATTGTAGAAATCACCCAACTCCCCCACGGCCTCGACGAAGGACCGCCGCGCGGCGAGCCCCACCTCCGCCGAGGACCGTGCGAAGAGCTCCTGAAAGAACCACGGCAGGGCCGGGTGGATGGAGTAGTACCCACCGCCATGGGCTTCAAGCAGGCCCACCTCGGCCGCGCGATCGAGGAGGGCCATGCCGGCCTCCCGGGTGAGCCCCCGCACCTCCGGCAGGCACCCGGGATTGTCAGGGTGTCCCATCAGTCGCAGCGCGTCCACCTCCACAAACCCCTGAAACAGATGAAGCAGCGCGAGCTGCCGCCGCTCTTCCTCGGTGAAGGCGTGCTCGAAGCCGTAGGAGAGCGAGGCCGCGAGGGACTGCGAGCGCCCCTGGCTGGAGGCATCGGCGAACGCCGTCTCCCCCCGGCGGAGCGATTCGACGAAGGCTGCGACCTTCTCTTCCTCGCGCAATCCTTCTTTCAGTGCCTGGCGGACGAGGACGGTCAGGGTGAGGGGGTTGCCTTGCGAAAAGCGGAGCAGCGGCGCCCAGCCCGCGGTGTCCCGCGCCTTCCAGCCGGCCTTCTCGGCGAGGGCGCGGGCGAGCTGCCGCCGCTCCGCCATCGGCATCTGCGGGATGGCGACGCGCGCCGGCAAGTCGCCCAGCCAGTCCCGCTCCTCCCGCCGCGAGGTGAGGAGGAAGCGGGCCCGGGTGCCACGAACGGCGCGCAGGAAGTCGGCGAGCGCCCGCTGCTCGTCCTCGCTCCAGGCCGAGTCCCGGCCCGTCGGAAACCCCGCCACGGCCTCCACGTTGTCCCAGATCCAGAGGACCGGCACCTGCCGGAGGATCTGGAGCGCCACGTCCCGACGCGCCTCGTCCGGCAGCGCCAGCCAGTGGACTCCTCTCTGGGCGAGCGCCTGCTCGAAGACCTGCCCGAGTTGGTCGAGCACGCGGGGAAGGGGCAGATACCGCTCGAAGCCGGTGAAGAGGATCGGCCCCTCGACCCCGCCCGTCCACGCGTACCAGCGCGCGAACTCCGCCGCGGTCGAGGTCTTGCCGCTGCCGGCATAGGCGTGGAGGAGCACGACCTCGTGCCGATCGAAGGCGCGGTCGAGTGCGAGGATCGTCTCGTCCCGGCCGAAGAAGCCCGCGTCCGGCTCGGGCGGCAGCGCTGCCTCCGTACCGCCCGCCGCCGTCCCCGTTCCGGCTTTCACGGTGATCTGGAGCTCGTTCCCCTTCCCCTTCTTCGGTTTCGGGAAGAGAGCGAGAGGCGCCGCCTCGTAGACCACCGGCACCGGCCAGTCTTCGAGCCGCAGGGGCTCGCCCCCCAACTCGCGGAGCTGCGAGGCGTGGAGCTGCTTCCTCCCCAGGGTCACCGCCTCGCCCAGGGTCTGGCCGCGGGCGAGCGCCGCATAGAGGTCGGCCACGAACTGCGCCGCGGTGTCCACGTAGACGTTGTAGCGCATCGCCACCACCCCGGCCGCCCCGGCATCCATCACCTCCTGGGCGAGCGAGCCCCAGGCGCGCACCTGGCGGTGCGGATCGGGCTCGACCGGAGGCGTCTCCCCGGCGGTATGGGCGGGATTGACGGGCGCGGCGGCCTCGCCGTGCGCCGAGCGGCAGGCGTTGAGCACGAGGACCGGGACCCCGGTCTCGGCGAGGAGCTTCCCCAACTCCGGCCCGTCCACGAAACGCTCGCTCTCCGACCGGGCGCCCTCGAAGAGGAGATAGCCACGGGCGCCCGGCCGCGGCCGGTGGGGGTAGAGAG
>JAXDLD010000431.1:0-4058 GCA_034666805.1 Acidobacteriota bacterium | reverse complement strand
GGCCTTCAGGATCGGGCCCCAGGCGAACTTGCCGAGCACGACGATCACGAGCCCGAAGATCACCAGGGTCCAGAGGGCGTTGCCGATGTCGCCGGCAAAGGGGCTGTTGGCTCCGCCGCCCTCTTCCGCGGCGTCGGCGGCGAGCGCGGGAAGTGCGGCGAGCCCGAGGGCCAGCATCAGGAGTCCGGTTTTCATCTTTCGCATCGTTCTCATCCGTTTTGAGACCACCCGGCCCCCGCCCGGAGGCGAGGGCCGGTCCCGTGAAAGATTTAGAGGACCGCCAGGAGGCCGACGACGACCGCGAACAGGGTCGCGCCCTCGATCATGGCGGCGGTGATGATCATCGCGGTCGAAATCTGGCCGGCGGCCTCGGGCTGCCGGGCCATCGACTCGACGGCGCTGCCGCCGATCCGGCCGATGCCCGCCGCGCCGCCCATGATGACGAGGCCGACGCCGATGGCGCCGCCGAGCTTCCGGGCGCCGTCGGTGGTGAGGAAGGTGGCGTTGCCACCGCGAGCCGCCTCGGTGCCGACGCCGGCCTGGGCGTGGGCGGTGACGGGCAGGAACATGAGGAACATCCCGGCCACGATCAGGCTGAGCACGAGCTTCGAGTATCTCTTCTTGTCCATCGTCTTAGGTCCTTTCGCAACATTTGGCGGCCGTGCGGGGCCGTCCGCCGCTTACAGTTCGCCATCGCAGTCACGCCTCACGGCCCGAGTGCCCCACGCCTGTCCGGGCATGGCGAATTCGAATCTAGTGGGCCGCGTGCGCCACCTCGTCGTCGTGGTCCGCGGCGTGGTGCACGTTCACCGAGGCGCCCAGGAACAGCGCCGTCAGGAAGGTGAAGATGAACGCCTGCAGAAAGGCGACGAAAAGCTCGAGCATCATGATCGCGACCGAGGCGAGGATCACCGGCACGGCGACCGCGATCCCGCCGCCGGCGCCCATCGCCGTCCCCGCCGAGAGGATGAACCCGAGCAGCACGGCCAAGAGGATGTGGCCGGCGATCATGTTGGCGAAGAGCCGGATGGCCAACGCGAAGATGCGCGCCACGAGGCCGATGATCTCGACCGGGATCAAAAGCGGGGCGAGCCACAGCGGGCCGGGGCAGAAGTGGGCGAGATACGCCTTGCCGCCCAGCCGCAGTCCGTTGCCGACCATCAGGAACATGGTCATGACGGCGAGGGTCGCCGTCACCCAGATGTTGCCGGTCGCCGTGCCGCCGATGTGGGTGCCGAGCGCGAGCTTCGAGAGCGGTGGCACCGGCAGGAGCCCGAGCAGGTTGATCGTCAGGATGAAGAAGAAGACGCTCCAGATGTACTTGACGAAGCGGTCGGTGTGCTCGTGGAGGGCCGGCTCGGCCACTTCCTTCCTCAGGTACGCGCAGGTCGCTTCGAGGAAGTTGGCAAAGCCCGCCGGCACCTGGCGGCCGATGGCGTCGGCCCCCCGGCGGCGGCGCGCGAGGAGCGGCACGAAGAGGACCAGCAGGAGGCCGGCAACGATCATCATGACGATCTGATCGGAGAGCAAGGTGATCACGCCGTGCGGGGTGAGGAGCTTCCCCAGGTCCGCGGGCCGGGTGACCAGCGGATGCTGGACGACGTGCTCCAGCGGATTCTCAGCGGCGACGAGTGCGAAAGCGGGCAGCATTGCTTCTCCTGTCTACTCCTGTTTGGGACTTCCCAAGCTCCCGAGCGCGTAGCGCGTATCCACCGTCAAGAGGGCCATGTAGCTGATCGCCACCCAGAGAAGGAACGGGCCGCGCTCGAACATCCCCGACAGGGCGCCGGCCAGAGCCAGAGCGAGGGCGGCGGCGAACCGCACGGCCATCGCGGCCAGGACTCCCGTTGCTCCACCCGCCCCGCTCCACAGCAGCACCGGAACCCCTCCCAGGGCCGACGCCACCACCCCCACCCCGCAGCCCGCCAGCATGGCGCGGATCGCACCTTCGCCCCCCCACCGCTTCGTCGGCAGGTAGCCGAGCAGGGCGATCGCGACCGCGAGGGCCACCGTCCACGCCAGGAACCGCAGATACGCTGCGGTCCGCGGGCGGGCGCCGGTCATCGCTTGCGGTCGCCGTTCGATGTCTTGGACCCGCTACCGGCCTCTTTGGAAGCGGCGAGCGACTCGCGGATCAGGTTGTACATCCCGCCGATCAACCCCAGGGCCACCCCCACGATGACCCCCCAGGGAGCGTGCCCGAAGTGCCGGTCGACCCAGTATCCCACCAGGGTGAACCCGGCCACCGCGGCGGCGAATTCGAAGCCCACCCCCAGCATGCGGGTTCCGGTCACGGGCTTCTTCTTCACCTCGGGCATCGCGGTTCCTGACCGTGACCGGACTCTAACAACTTCCGGGAGCTTGTGCAAGCTTTCACAAGCGGGAGGTCCGGGCGGCCCGTCTGCCCCGCGACATCCAGGCCTCACCATCCGTAGAATGCGGGCGTGAGCGACCTTCTCCGCGACCCCGAGCTGGACCAGTTGATCGGCGACCTCAACCGCAAGGCGGAGGGGGTCGCCCTGGGCTCGCCCTTCGAGCCCGCCGGAGACCGGCCCGAAGAAGACCCGGCCGCCTTCGACCTCCTCACTGCGCCCCCGGCCCGGGTGCCCGAGCGGCGCCTGGTGGAGGTCGCGGAGGGGGAGCCCTTGGCTCGCCTGCTCCACGAGATGACCCGACGCGGGGCGAGCGACCTCCTCCTCCTGACCGGCCTCTCGCCCGTCCTCCGGCTGGACGGCCGGCTGGTGGTGACCGACCTCGACCCGCTGGAGGAGGAGGAGCTGCGGCAGATGCTCAGCCCCTACCAGGGGGCGCGCGCCCATCGCCAGCTCGAGGAGGAGGGCTCGGCCGACTTCTCTCTGCGCCTGGGCGGGTTGGGGGGTTCCGGCACAAGTGGCGGCTGGCGCTTCCGGGTCAACCTCCATCGCCAGCGCGGCCGGCTGGCCGCCGCGCTCCGCGCCCTGCCGCGGGAGATCCCCACCCTCCAGAAGCTCAACCTTCCCAAGAGCCTCGGCCGGCTCGTCCAGCAGGCGCACGGCCTGGTCCTCGTCTGCGGCCCCACGGGCTCGGGCAAGTCCTCGACCCTGGCGGCCCTGGTGGGGGAGATCAACCAGAGCCGCTCGGCCCACATCATTACGATTGAAGATCCGGTCGAGTACGAGCACACGAACGGCCGTTCGATCATCGAGCAGGTGGAGATTGGCCTGGACGCCCCCTCCTTCGCCGCCGCGCTCCGCGCCGCGCTCCGCCAGGACCCCGACGTCATCCTGGTCGGCGAGATGCGCGACCTGGAGACCGTGGCGACGGCCTTGACCGCGGCCGAGACCGGTCATCTGATCCTCTCGACCCTCCACACGAGCGACGTCGTCCAGGCCATCCACCGGATCGTCGACGTCTTCCCCCCCGGCCACCAGTCGCAGATCCGCCAGCAGCTCGCCCTCTCCCTCCACGCCATCGTCTTCCAGCAGCTCCTGCCGAGGGCGGACGGCGCCGGCCGCATCCCCGCCCTGGAGCTCCTCCTCGGCACCTACCCCGTGCGCCACCACATCCGCACCCAGCACCTCCAGAAGCTCTACAACGAGATCACCCTCGGCAAGAACCAGGGGATGTTCTCCTTCGAGGACTCGCTCGCCACCCTGGTGAAGGAAGGGAAAGTCAACGCCGAGGAGGCGCGGATGCGCTCGACGCGGCCGGATGAGTTGGAGAGTTTGATGCGGTAGGGGGATGACAGAGCTAACCGACTGTCGTGTTGTCGCATGCTATCCTCGAAGGCACATTCCTATGGCCTCCAAGATCCCGATCGACTCTCAGAAGCTCGCCGATCTCTGTCGACGGCATCACATCCGCTGGCTGGCCCTCTTCGGCTCGGTTCTCCGCAACGATTTCGGGCCGTCCAGCGACGTCGATGTGCTGGCCGAATTCGCGCCAGACCACGTGCCAGGGCTCGATTTCTTCCTCATCGAGGAAGAGCTCTCGCGCCTCCTCGGCCGTCGGGTCGACCTCAACACCCCCGGGTTTCTCGGCCCCGAGTTGGTCCATCGAGTGCTGGCCGAGGCCGAGGT
>JAXDLD010000430.1:0-7897 GCA_034666805.1 Acidobacteriota bacterium | reverse complement strand
CACACGGCAGCGACCACCGCGGCCGAGAAGACGCGGGCGGTCAAGGCCGAGGCGGCGGTCAAGAGCGGCCCGCCCACCCCCGTCCTCGTCCGGCGCCTCCGCCTGCTGGGCGGCGAGCTCGGGTTGGACGACCGGGCGAAGAATCCCCCCTTCCGCATCTACCTGGACGGCCTGGACCTAGAGGCGACCGACCTGGCCGTCGGCCCCGGCAGCGGGGTGACGAAGGCGAAGCTCTCCGGCCGCTTCATGGGAACCGGCACGGCCCACGGCACGGGGACCTTCCGCCCCTCCAGTGAGAAGGGGCCGAACTTCGAGCTCGCCTTGGGGATCGAAAACGCCTCCCTCCCCAAGGTCAACGACCTCCTGCGCTCCTACGGCAAGTTCGACGTGGCGGCCGGGACCTTCTCCGTCTACTCCGAGATCGCGGTCAAGAATGGGCGCATCGACGGCTACGTCAAGCCGCTCTTCAAGGACATCCAGGTCTACGACCCCAAGCAGGACAAGGACAAGCCGGCCTTGAAGAAGCTCTACGAGAAGGTCGTGGGCGTGGCCGCCAAGGTGCTGGAGAACCGCAAGCACGACGACGTCGCCACCAAGACCGACATCTCGGGGCCGATCGACAACCCCCACACCAGCCTCTGGGACACTTTCGTCCACCTGCTGTCGAACGCGTTTGTGAAGGCGATCCTGCCGGGATTCGATCGGGAGATCGGGCTGCTGCGGCACAAGAAATGAGCGCCCAGCCGTTCGACGTTCGCCGTAATGGGAAACGTAATCTCCAGGCCCTAGCCTGATCTCCAGGGAGGCGATCCTCCGCTCCCCCCCGAGGATGCCCTCATCCTCACCCGGAGGGTCCCACCCTTATATCCCTCAAAGCGGCTCCATCGAAGGGTGGGGTCGCCTTTTTCCGTCCTTACAGCAGGTGCTTCTGCACCTTCCCCAGAGCGTTCCGCGGCAGCACCTCGACGTAGTGGAATGTCCGCGGCACCTTGAAGCCCGCGAGCTGTCCTTTCAGATAGGCGACCAGCTCGCCCTCCGCGATCTCCCCCTCCGCCACAAGATACGCCACCGGCACCTCCCCCCACTCCGGGTGCGGACGCCCGACCACCGCCGCCTCACGGACCCCCGGATAGGTGGCGAGCACCTCCTCGACCTCTCGGGGGTAGACATTGAAGCCGCCGGTGAGGATCAGCTCGCTGCTCCGCCCCAGGAGGGTGACGGCGCCGGTCTCTGGATCCCGCTTCGCCAGGTCGCCGGTCTTGAACCAGCGGCGGCCGAGGTCGTCGTGGACGAAGCTCTCCGCCGTCTTCGCCGGGGCACGCCAGTAGCCGGAAAAGACGTTCGAGCCGGCGACGAGGAGATCTCCCTCGCTGCCCGGCGGCAGGTCACTCCCCTCGCGATCGACGACCCGGATCGACACCCCGGGGAGCGGTGTTCCGACCTGGCCGGGAACGCGCGGCCCGGCATAGGGGTTGCTCAAGTTCATGCCGGTCTCGGTCATCCCGTAGCGCTCGAGGATGGCGTGGCCGGTGAGATCGCGGAAGGCGGCGAAGGTCTCCGGGGAGAGCGGGGCGCTCCCCGAGCAGAAGAGCCGCAGCCGGCCGAGCGCCGGGCCCAACGTAGGGCCGACTTCCGTCCGCCGCAGCTCCTCGACCAGGCGCACGTACATCGTGGGGACGCCGAAAAAGAGGGTGGGGCCCGATGTGCCCCCGAGACCGGCGAGATCGGCGGCGGCCCGCCCCGCCTCGAAGCGGGGGTGGAGACGGACGGTGGCGCCGGCGGCTAAGGCGGTGGTCAGGCCCACGATCAGGCCATGGGTGTGGAAGAGCGGCAGGGTGAGAAGGAGGACGTCCTCCCGCTCCCAGGCCCAGGCGGCGAGGAGGTCGGTGACCGTCGCTAAGACGTTGGCGTGGCTGATCATCGCCCCCTTGCTCCGCCCCGTGGTCCCCGAGGTATAGAGGAGGAGGGCGAGGTCGTCGCCATCGATCACGGTAGAGACCCGGCGCGCGGGATCGCCCGCCAGCCGGTCGAAATCCCCGGCGAGGATCACCTCGACGCTCCCCCGCTCCTCGGGCGCCAGCTCGGCGAGGACCGGGAGCTGCGACTCCTCGGTCAGGAGGAGCCTGGGCTCGGCGTCGCTCAGCATGTGGGCGATCTCGCGCCGCCGGTAGGCGAGGTTGATCGGCACCACCACGGCACCGAGAGCGAGGACCGCCAGGTAGGCGGCGACGAACTCCGGCCGGTTGCCGAGGAAGAAGGCCACCCGGTCTCCCTTTCTGATCCCCCGTCCGGCGAGCCCCGCGGCGAGGCGGCGGGCGCGGTCGAAGAGGTCGCCGTAGGTGAGCTCGACCGGCCCGGTCCCAGGGACCTCCGCGAGCAGGGCGGCCTTGCCGGGGGCACGCAGGCAGGGGATGGCGAAGAGGTCGTGGAGGTTCATGGGGGAAGTCTACAGATCCCTCAGGGCCGCCAGGTACCCTTCCCGATAGCGCGCCGCTACGGCGTCCCAGGTGAGCTCCGCCTCCGCCTTCCACCGGCCCCGCTCCCCCATAGCGCGTGCACCGTCCGGCTCGGCGAGAAGGCGGAGGAGCGCGGTGCCGAGGGCCTCGGCGTCCCCCTCAGAGACCAGGAGGCCGGTCCGCTCCGGCTCGACCGCCAGGGGAATGCCCGAGATCCCGGATGCGACAACGGGTAGGCCGCTCGCCATGGCTTCGAGGATGACGTTGGGGAGACCGTCGACGTTGCCCTTCCGGTCGTGCACGGCGGGGAGGACGAAGAGGTCGGCGGCACGGTAGAGGTCCGGCAGGGTGTCGCGGAGGACCGGCCCGGGGAAGTGGACCCGTTCCCTCCAGGGCCCTGTCGCCGCCTTGAATTCAGTCAGGCGGTCGCCGCCGCCGGCCAGGACCACGTGGGCATCCGGGCGCGCCGCGAAGAGCCGGGGCAGAGCTTCGATCAGGATCTGGAAACCCTTCTTGGTCGCCATCCGGCCCACCCCGAGGAGGAGCGGCGCCGTGGCGGGGATGCCCAGGCGCTGGCGCCAGGCCGCCCCGCGCTGCCGATCTGGAGTAAAGGCCTGAACGTCCACCCCGTAGGGAATCACCCGTGACCGCTCAGGGGGAAAGCCGAGGGCGCAAACGCGGGAGACGAGCTCCGGCGAGCAGCCGGTGAGGAGCGCGGCACGGCCGAGGGCGAAGCGGGCGAGCGCCCGGACCCCGGGCTTCTCGGCGAGGAAGACGTCGCTGCCGTGCAGACCGATCGCGAAGGCGGTCGATCCCCAGGCCCCCTTCCCCAGGGGAGCCACGGCGACCCCGTTGGGGACGAGGAAGTGGGCGTGGACGAGGTCATAGCGCCGCCGCGCGAGGAGCCGCCCCACCGCCCGCCGCGCCGCCAGGGCGTAGAGGGGGGCGACGAGGGCGGCCTTCCCCCTCACCCGCTCGTCGGCCGCCAGGGTCCGGCCGTACCCAAGGACTTCCCAGGCCGCCGGGGCGTAGCGGAAAGCGGCCACCTCCACCCCCTCCCGGGTCCCGATCACCAGCTCCTCGGCGTGCGGGACGAGGACCGTCACCCGGTCGCCGCCGCGGACGAGCGCCCGCGCCAGGTCGCGGATGAAGGGGCCCGAGGTGTCCTCCTCGAAGCGGGGGTAGGTCTGGGTGAGGAAGAGGAGGTCGAGGCCGGAGGCGGGGGAACCCGTCACTCGACCCGCTCTTTGACCGAGTAGCTGTCGCGCCGGCGGAAGTTCTTGAAGGTGATCATCTCGCCGATCAGGCCCGTCGTCAGTACCTGGATGCCGAGCAGCATGAGCAGGATGCCCAGGAGCAGCAGGGGCCGGTTCGAGAGGTAGACCTGGCGGGTCGCCCAGAGGATCGCGAGATAGAGGTTGATGCCGAACCCCAGTCCCAGGAAGAGCAGCCCCACGGAGCCGAAGAGGTGGAGCGGCCGCCGCGTGTAGCGGGTGATGAAGAGCACCGTGATGAGGTCGAGGAGACCTTTGTAGAGGCGGTCCCAGCCGTACTTGCTGACCCCGTGGAGCCGCGGCCGGTGGTTGACCTCGATCTCCCCCACCGCGAAGCCGCGCCGGCTGGCGAGGACGGGGATGTAGCGGTGGAGCTCGCCGTAGACCGCGATCTCCGCCAGCACCTCGCGGCGGTAGGCCTTGAAGCCGCAGTTGAAGTCGTGGAGGTCGACCTGGGCGAGGCGGCGGGTGACCCAGTTGAAGAGCCGCGAGGGGAGGCGCTTGCCGGCCGGGTCCTGGCGCTGCCGCTTCCAGCCGGAGACGAGGTCGAGCCCCTGGCCCTCCAGGGTGTCGAGGAAGCGGGGGATCTCCTCCGGGTCGTCCTGGAGGTCGCCGTCCAGGGTGATGAGGATACGGCCGCGCGACTGGTCGAAGCCGGCCGAGAGAGCGGCGGCCTTGCCGAAGTTGCGCCGCAGCCGGAGGAGCTTGACCCGCGGGTCGCGCTCATGGGCCTCGCGCACCCGGATGGGCGTCGCGTCTCCCGAGCCGTCGTCGACGAAGATGATCTCGAAGCTCTTCCCCAGCCGATCGAGCACCCCCGCCACCTGCTCCGCGAGCGTCAGGATGGTCTCCGCCTCGTCGAGCACCGGTATGAGGACGCTGATCTCGACTTCGGTCTGGCGCTCTTCGGACGGGGCGATAGGGACCGTCGCCTGAGGGAACGCCACGGGCTGGGTGCTCATGGCGGCGTATTGTAACAGCGGGCTTACCGCAGCCGCTGCGCGAACATCCACTGGACGAGCCCGGGGTCGGCGTAGGCGGCGTCCCAGGAGTCGTGGCCGATCTCGGGGTACTCGGTGTAGCGCACGGGGCGTTTCAGGGCCTTGAGCGCGGTCACCATCCGCCGCGACTCGGCGACCGGGACTTCGTTGTCGTCGGCGCCGTGGAAGGCCCAGACCGGCACCGGCCCCAGGGATTTGGCGAGCGCCATGTAGGGGTCCGGACCGTCGAGCGCCTTCTTGAGGTCGGCGGGAGCCTTGTCGCCGCCGGTCGGCACGACCTCGGCGGCGATGGGCACGACCGCCGCGAAGCGGTGCGGGTAGCGGGCCGCCATGTACCAGGTGCCCGAGCCGCCCAGCGAGTTTCCCGTGAGGTAGACCCGCCGCGGGTCGCCGTGGAACTCCTTGATAGTTTGCTCGAGCGCGGCCATGGCCTGGCGCTCCATCGCGCCGTCCCAATCCTTGCCGGCGCGGGCCTGGGGGAAGACGACGAGACAGCGATAGCGGTCGCGGTACTGCTCCAGGGCCGGCCCGATTCCCACCTTGGTCTGCTGCAGGTTGTCGTCGCCCCGCTCGCCGCTGCCGTGGAGGAAGAGGACCACCGGCCAGCGCCGCCAGTGCTTGTAGTGGAGTGGAACGTAGACGCGGTAGCGGTAGGTCTCGCCGTCGACCTTGACCTCGCGTTCCAGGAAGTGCTGGGTGTCGACCTTGGTGAGCGCCTGGGGCACGCAGCGCAGGCAGCCCGAGGCGACGAAGAGGGCCAGCCCGAGGGCGATCCGGGTCCGCCAGCTCATGCCCGGACCCGGCTCTTCAGGATCTCTTCCGCCGCCGTCCTGCCGCTGCGCATCGAATGATCCATGTTGAAGTACTGCCACTCGCCGAAACGTCCCACCGGCCAGATTCCATTCTCCTTGAGCCATGCACGGATCAGGCCGACGTTCTTCTGGTGATCGAGGTCGTAGATCACATAGGCCGGGGAGATCTCCTCGGTGTGGACGAGCTCGATCCGGTCGTCGGGCCGCAGGATGCCGGCGAGGCGGAGGGCGTCGATCGTCCGCGCGACGGCGGTGTCGCGGTCGAGCGGGCGGTGCTCGGAGAAGGCCACCTCGGTGGCGATCGAGCTCTTGCCGGGCGGCACCGTGTCGGGGCTGAAGGTGGCCGGGAAGGAGAGGCGGTGGAAGGGAAAGGGGTCCTCGTAGAAGTAGACCCAGTGCTTGTCCGAGAGGTTCGGCCGGTCGATCCCCAGATTGATGCAGTAGATCCCCTGGTAACGGAGGCCGCGGCAGGCGTGCTCGACTTCGGGCGGCACGCCGTGGACGAGCTCCGGGATCTTCGACAGGGGAAGCGAGAGGATCAGCCGCTCGAAAGGGACGACCTCCCCGTCAGCGAAGACCAGGTTCTTGCCCGGCAGCTCGATGCGCTCGGCCCGGCGGTTGAGATGAACGTTCCTCACCCGCTCGCCCAGGGCCCGCGGGAGCGGCTCGATCGCTCCTCGCTTCGGGTACCAGAAGGAGGCCGTCGCCCCCACCTGGCCGACGTCGTCGGTCAGCGCTCCGGCGATGATGCGCTCGAAGTCCGGGGTGGGCACCCGGCGGCCGATCCAGCTGAAGTCCATGGTGCTCGGCTCGACGGTCCAGATCTTCCGGGCGTAGGGGATCATCAGGTGGTCGGCGATGCCGTCGCCGAAGAAGCCGCGCATCCACTCCTCGTAGTTCCGCGGCTCGAAGCCGCCCTGGGCCTGCTTCTGGGCGGCGTGGAGGAGGCCCAGCAGGCAGTCCTTGACGACCGGCACCGGCAGGCCGTGGAGGTGGGCCTGGAACGGGAAGCGGGTGTAGATCCCGGCCGCGTGGTGGTAGATGAAGGCCTGGCGCTCCTGGGCGTGGAAGTTGTCGCCCAGGAGGTCGCGGATGAGCGCCTCGATCTCGGGATCGATGGTGAAGAGGATGTGCGGTCCGAAGTCGAAGAGATAGCCGTCGACCGCGGTCGAGCGGGCGAGCCCACCCACCCGGGACTCGCGCTCGTAGAGCTGCCAGTGCTCCTCCCCCGCCGCCTGGAAGGTATAGGCCGCCATCAGCCCGGAGAGGCCGCCGCCCAAGATCACGTCCTGTCGTTCGCGCATGTCGAGAGGGGGCCCCACGGGCGGGCAGGGGGCATTCTCTCCCGAGCGCGAGGCGGAGGTCAAAGAACGGTCAGGCTCGCGCGACCTCAGCTCCCGCTGCTGATCAGGCGGTGGTACTCCTGGGTGGTCTCCGGCAGGGGCTCGACCCCGAGCTCTTCTAAAAGCAGGGTGCAGAGCCGGTCGTACTGCTTGCGGAGGAAGTCGCGCCGGCCCTGGGCGGCGTAGATGCGCATGACGGCGAGGTGGACGCGCTCCTGGAGCGGGTCCTCGACTAAAACCGAACGGAAGGCGTCCATGGCTTCGTCGAGGCGGCCGAGACGCACGTAGAGGTCCCCCAGCTCGCGCAGGAGCTCCAGGTAGAGCCGGTGATAGGTCTCGCGGCGGGTGCTCACCCAGGCATCGTAGTAGCCCTGGAGGAAGGGGCCGCGGTAGAGCTTCCAGGCCTGCTGCCAGGCGGCGACCGCGGGATTGGCGGCGCCAGAGGCGTCCAGGGCGTCGCGCGCGACCGCGGCGCGCCCCTCCTCCACCAGCCGCCGGAAGTCGAGGAGGTCGATCTCCCAGGTGATCTCCGGGTTCAACCGGTAGACCCCGGTGCGGAAGAGGAGCGGCGGCGGCACCCCGTCCCGGCGGTCGCCCGCGAGCGAGCGCCGGAGGTGCGAGAGGGTGGGGTGGAAGTTGCGGTCGATCGTCTGCTCCCCCTCCCGCGGCCAGACCGCCTCGACCAGGTCCTCCCGGCGGGCCGAGAGGCCGGGCGAGGAGGCGAGAAAAGCGAGCACGAGGAATGAGCGCCGCAGGCGCCATTCGAGCTGTTGCCCGGCTCCGTTGGCGTCGACCTGCCGCACGGAGGGGTCGCCCAGGAGGGTGAGCCGGTAGACCGGTCCAGGACCCAGGACGGCGGGCGGCGCCGGGAGGGGCGAGAGCGGCGAGCGGACCGGCGTCGGCGGCTGTCCAGCCGGTTCCAGCGGTCCGGTCTGCCGGGAACGCCGCCGGCGCTGCCGGGCGAGGTAGGCGGCGAGAAGGCGCGGCGGGCCTTCGCCGTCCGCTCCCTCG
>JAXDLD010000429.1:0-5572 GCA_034666805.1 Acidobacteriota bacterium | reverse complement strand
AGATCCCCGACCGGGAGGCCCTGGATCGAGAGGAGCTGATCCAGGTATGGGTCCTATATCACCTCCAGATCATCGGTGAGGCCATGAGTGGGCTGGCGCCCGAGTTCCGGCGCCGTTTCCCCCATGTTCCCTGGTCACAGGTCATCGGTATGCGGAACATCCTGGTGCACCATTACTTCGGCATCGACCTCGACCTCGTGTGGACGGCGGTGAAGAAAGACCTGCCGCTGTTGCGCGAGCAAATCAGCGAGATCCTCCGTTATCTGGAACGTGGGGGCCCCGAGCACCTCGGATGAGCCATCCCTCGCGCCTCCTCCTGCGCCGGATTCCGTTCCCGGCGATCCTCGCTCTGCGCTATCTCAAGAGCACGCGGAAGGACGCCTACGCGAGCTTCCTCTCCGCCGTCGCGGCGGGGGGGATCGGGCTCGGGGTGATGGCGCTCGTCCTCTCGCTCGCCGTGATCTCCGGCTTCCAGGAGGCGCTCCGGGGGGAGATCCTCTCGCGCACGGCCCAGATCGAGGTCGGCCTGCCGCCGGGGAGCGATGCCGGCGCGGCGAAGCGGGCGGTCCTCGCCGTCCCCGGGGTGCGCTCGGCCCAGGTGCAGGTGGGGGGCAACGGCTGGCTGGTGTCGCGCGGCAAGGTCGAGCCGGTCGAGCTGGTCGGCTTCGAGGGCCGGGTCCCCGCCTCGTTCCCCGGCGCCGCCGGCTCCCCGGAGGGGCTCTACGTCGAGGGCGGGCTCGCCGCCCGCTGGGGCCTGGCGACCGGCCAGGTGATCCAGATCGTCTCGCCCAAGCCGACTCTGGCGCCGATCGGCGGGCCGCAGCCGCGGCTGCGGAGCCTGCCGATCTCCGGCACCTTCAGGAGCGGCCGCACCCAGGAGGAGCAGGAGCGGGTGGCCCTCCCGCTGGACGTCGCCGAGACTCTCTTGGGAACCGCCGAGCTGCGGCTGGACGTGGCGGCGGCGGACCTGGACGCCGCCTTGGGAGTCGCCGAGCGGCTGCCCGCCGTCCTCCCGAAGGGGAGCGAGGTACGCACCTGGAAGGACTTGAACCGCCCCCTCCTCTTCGCCCTGCGGCTCGAAAAGGTGATGATGTTCGTCGCCGTCTTCCTCATCGTCTTCGTGGCGGAGCTGGCGCTGATGGCGGATCTCGCGCTCATTATCTCCAGCAAGCGGCCGGAGATCGGGATGCTGGGGGCGATGGGCGCCAACGCCGGGCACCTGCGCCGCGCCTTCCTCCTCCTCGGCGGCATGGTGGCGGGGAGCGGCGCCTGCGCCGGCGCCGGGCTCGGGGCGGGCGGGGCCTGGGTGCTCGACCATTACAAGCTGGTGCCGGTGCCGGGGCGGGTCTACTTCCTGGAGTACGTCCCCTTCCTCGTCAAGCCGGGGGACCTCGTCCTCGTCCTCGTCCTCACCCTCGGTCTCGCGCTCCTCACCTCCCTCTACGCCGCCCAGCGCGCCGCCACCCTGGACCCCATCGAGGCGATGCGGCGATGAGCGTCGCCGTCCGCGCCACGGGGCTCCGGAAGACCTACGAGGACGGGGTCCGGCGGGTAGAGGTGCTGAAGGGGATCGACCTCGCGGTCGAGCCGGGGGAACTGGTGGCGGTGGTGGGGCCGTCGGGGTCGGGCAAGTCGACCCTCCTCCACCTTCTCGGGGCCCTCGACAAGCCGGACGGCGGCGAGGTGGTGATCGATGGCCGGTCGCTCGCCGGCCTCTCGGGGGCGCGCCTGGCCGCCTTCAGGAACCGCACGATCGGCTTCGTCTTCCAGTTCCATCAGCTCCTGCCGGACTTCACCGCCTTGGAGAACGTGATCCTCCCCGGCCGCATCGCGGGCTCCGACCCCAGGCAGCTCCTGGCCCGGGCCGAGAGCCTGCTCGCCGAGGTCGGCCTCGCCGACCGGGTGGAGCACTTCCCCAACCAGCTCTCGGGTGGCGAGCGCCAGCGGGTCGCCATCTGCCGCGCTCTCATGCTCGAACCGCCCCTCCTCTTAGCCGACGAGCCCACCGGCAACCTCGACCCGGCGAGCGGCGACCAGGTCTTCGAGCTCCTCGTCGACCTCCAGAGACGCCACGGCACGACCGGCCTGCTGGTCACCCACAACCCCCAGATCGCGGAGCGCTGCACGCGCATCCTGCGGCTGGAGGGGGGAGTGCTGCTGCCCGATGCGCCACCCGTGAGCGCCGGAACTTCTGATCCCGCCGGGCGTTACGAAGCCTAGGGTGGAAGCGCCTCAGGAATATGCGGCGACCGCCTCCGGTTGCCCTGTCCCAGGGGGCCCCGGTCGAGCGCCAGGGCCTCCCTGGAGCCGAGGAAGAGCGGAGAAACGGTGTGCTAGAATGCAGGTCGTTGAAGACGGCTGACACTGCATTCTGTTTCCATCTCGTCCGACGGGATGTGGAGGGCCGCCGTGTACATCCTTGAGGTTGAAGCGAATGTTTGAGAAGTATAATGAAAAGGCCCGCCGTGCCCTGTTCTTCGCCCGCTACGAGGCGAGCAAACTCGGCAGCCGCGTCATCGAGTCCGAGCACATCCTGCTCGGCATCCTGCGCGAGGGGGAGGAGACGGTCGGAGAGATCCTCCGCCGCTTCCAGGTCAAGCCCGAGGACATCCGCCGCGAGATCGAGGGCGAGCGGGTTTTCGTCGAGCGCATCTCCTCGACCGCCGAGCTGCCCCTCTCCGAAGAGTCGAAGAAGATCCTCGCCTACGCCTCGCACGAGGCGGAGAGCATGCTCCACGCGACCGTCGGCTCCGAGCACCTGCTGATCGGCATCCTCCGGGTCGAGGGCTGCATGGCCATGCGCATCCTCACCCAGCACGGGTTCGACGTCTACACGGTGCGCGAAGAGGTGCTGTCGATCGCCAAGGAGCGCGAGGCCTCGCAGCAGAAAAAGGAGCTGCCCTTCCTCTCCGAGTACGGCCGTGACCTGACCTCGCTCGCCGCCGAGTCCGCCTTCGATCCCTTGATCGGGCGCGACGAAGAGGTCGACCGCATCATCCAGATCCTCTCGCGCCGCACCAAGAACAACCCCATCCTCCTGGGCGAGCCCGGGGTCGGCAAGACCGCCATCGTCGAGGGCCTGGCCGACCGCATCGTCGAGGGCCGGGTGCCGATCTTCCTCGCTAACAAGCGGATCGTCGCCCTGGACCTCTCGCTGATCGTCGCCGGCACCAAGTACCGCGGCCAGTTCGAGGAGCGTCTGAAGGGGATTCTGAAGGAGCTCAAGGACAGCAAGGAGCTCATCGTCTTCATCGACGAGATCCACTCGCTCATCGGCGCCGGCTCGGCCGAGGGCTCGCTCGACGCGGCCAACATCCTGAAGCCGGCCCTTTCGCGGGGCGAGATCTCCTGCATCGGCGCGACGACGCTCAAGGAGTACCGCAAGTACATCGAGAAGGACCGCTCGCTGCTCCGCCGTTTCCAGTCGATCCAGGTCAATCCGCCCACCCCGGAACAGACGATGGAGATCCTGGACGGGGTGAAGGACCGCTACGAGTCCTTCCACAAGGTGCGCTACCGCCCGGAGGCCCTGCGGACGGCGATCTACCAGTCGAGCCGCTACATCCCGGACCGTCACCTGCCGGACAAGGCGATCGACGTCATCGACGAGGCCGGCGCCCGGGTCAAGCTGCGGCGGGTGCGCGACACCCAGAACCTCCGCCGCCTGGAGCAGGACATACGGCAGGTGGTCAAAGAGATGAAGGTCGCCATCTCCGACAAGGACTTCGAGCGCGCGGTCTACCTCCGTGAGCGCGAGATCGAGCTTCGCGAGGACCTGGAGCGGATGAACCTGGTCGCCGACGAGAGCGGCGTTCTCGAGGTGACCCGGCACGACATCGAGGAGGTCATCTCGTCGTGGACCGGCATCCCCGTGGCGGCTCTCCAGAGCGAGGAGGCCGAACGCCTGCTCAAGATGGAGGACATCCTCCGCCTGCGGGTCGTGGGGCAGGAGCGGGCGGTCTCGGCCATCAGCCGCGCCATCCGTCGCGCGCGCCTGGGGGTCTCGAACCCCGAGCGGCCGGTCGGCTCGTTCATCTTCCTCGGCCCCTCCGGGGTCGGCAAGACCGAGGTCGCCCGGCAGCTCTCGGACTTCCTCTTCGGCAGCCAGCGCGCCCTGATCCGCTTCGACATGAGCGAGTACATGGAAAAGCACGCGGTGTCGAAGCTCATCGGCTCGCCCCCGGGCTACGTCGGGCACGAGGAGGGCGGCCAGCTCACCGAGCGGGTGCGCCGCCAGCCCTACTCGCTCATCCTCTTCGACGAGATCGAAAAGGCCCATCCGGACGTCGCCAACCTCCTCCTCCAGATCCTCGACGACGGGACTCTGACCGACGCCTACGGCAACCAGGTCGACTTCAAGAACACCCTGGTGCTCATGACGTCGAACATTGGGAGTAAACTCGTCCTGCGCGGCGGCCGTATGGGGTTCGGGGAGGGCAACGAGCAGGCGAGCTTCCAGCGCCTCGAAGAGGAGATCCTGGCCGAGCTCCGGCGGACGTTCAGCCCCGAGTTCATCAACCGGATCGACGAGGTGATCGTCTTCAATCCGCTGGGCGAGCAGGAGCTACGGAAGATCGTCGATATCCTCTTGACCGACGTCAACGGGACATTGGCCGAGCGGGGCTTGAGGGTCGAGGTCAGCGATGAGGTCAAGGACTGGTTGCTCGCAAGGGCCGGAGTCGAGCCCTCAACGGGGGCGCGGCCGCTGCGCCGGACGATCCAGCGCCACATCCAGGACGCCATCTCCGAGATTCTCATCCACCAGCACGGCGGCGAGCCCATCGAGCACATCGAGGTCAACCTGCTCGCGGGCGAGCTCAAGTTCCAGGTGCGCAATCAAGAGCAAGAGATCATCGCCCGATAAGTGGCAGACATCCTTCAGAACCAAGGGCCCCCGCCGGCCCGTAGTCCTCTTCAGGCGGGGGTCCACCCTGGAAAGACGGAGCAGCGGATGAAACCGGATGTGCTGCGGTCGAAGTTCGGCGGGCATCACGGGCTGGCGGCAGTACTCTGCCGCCGCGCCCTGGCCTTCCTCCTGGTCCCCCTGGTCGCCCTCTCCGGCGCCCCGCTCGTCATCGCCCAGCAGGCCCAGGCCCAGCCGGCCCAGCCGGCGCTGGACGGCCAGCCGATCCGGTCGATCGAGTGGAAGGGCGCCAAGGGGCTCTCGGAAGAGACCCTCCTCTACTACCTGGGCATCAAGGTCGGCGATCCCCTGGACACCGAGAAGCTCAACACCAACCTCAAGGCGCTGTGGAACCGCGGCCTGATCGACGACATCTCGGTTGAATCGACGCCCGCTGGCGGCAATGCCCCGGGAGTCCATCTCGCGATCACCGTCAAGGAGCGGCCGGTCCTGCGCTCGATCGACTACCAAGGGCTGAAGCGGCTGTCGCAGACCGACTTGAAGGACAAGATCGGCAGCCGCCACATCCACGTCCGCGAGGGCGACCCGGTGAGCCTGGGCTCGCTGCAGCAGATCAAGGCCCTGATCGAGGAGCTCTACGGCGAGAAGGGCTACCGCTTCGCCCGCGCCGATTACAAGGTCGAGGACATCGGCGCCAACGAGAAGCGG
>JAXDLD010000428.1:0-5018 GCA_034666805.1 Acidobacteriota bacterium | reverse complement strand
GAGCTGACCTTCCACTCGCCGCTCCTCGGCCGTTTCAACCTCGAAAACCTTCTGGCCGCCGCCGCCGGGGCGGAGGCGCTGGGCATGCCGCACGCGGCCATCGTCGCCGCCTTCGCCGCCCAGCGGCCGATCGCCGGGCGGATGGAGCCGGTCGACCGTGGCCAGCCCTTCCCGGTCTTCGTCGACTATGCGCACACCGACGACGCCCTGCGGGCGGCCCTCTCCTCGGTGCGCGAGCTCGCCCACACCAAGGTGGCGGTGGTCTTCGGCTGCGGCGGCGAGCGCGATCCGGGCAAGCGGCCGGTGATGGGCCGGGTGGCCGGCGAGCTTGCCGACCTGCCGATCGCCACCTCCGACAACCCGCGGCGGGAGGACCCGCACGCCATCCTCCGCGCCGTGGAGGAGGGCTTGAAGGCGAGCGGCAACCGGGACTACCGGGTGGTGCCGGACCGCCGGGAGGCGATCCGCGCCGCCGTCGCCGCCGCCTCCGAAGGCTGGGCGGTCCTGGTGGCGGGCAAGGGGCATGAAGAGACGCAGGACCTGGGCGGCCGCAAGATCCCCTTCTCCGACCGGGAGGAGATCGCGCGGGCCCTGGAGGAGCGTTTTGGCCCGGTGTAGCGTTCGAGAGACGGCGGAGGCCGTGGGCGGACGGGTGACCGGCGATCCCGGGATCGTCTGGGACGGCGCCGCCATCGACTCCCGGGCGGTCGGAGGAGGCGAAATCTTCTTCGCCTTCGCCGGAGAGCGGACCGACGGCCACCGCTTCGTGGCCGATGCGTTCGCTCGCGGGGCGGCGGCGGCCATGGTTCAGGAAGCGATGCCGATGCCGGAGCGGGGCGCTCTGATCACCGTGCCGGACACCTTCCGCGCCCTCCACGATCTCACCCGGCATCTCCGCCAGCGGGTGCCCCAGAAGCTCGTGGGGATCACCGGCTCGGCGGGCAAGACGACGACCAAGGAGCTGCTGGCGGCGATGCTCGCGGCCCGCTACCGGGTCGCCCGCACTCCGGGGAACTTGAACAACCTCTACGGCTTCCCCCTCTCGCTCCTGAACGTCCCCGACGGCACCGAGTGGATGGTGGCCGAGATGGGGATGTCGACTCCGGGCGAGCTGCGCCAGCTCTCGCTCCTCGGCCGGCCCGACTTGGCGCTCTTCACCGTCGTCCGCCCCGTGCACCTGGAGTTCTTCGGCACCGTCCAGGCGATCGCCGAGGCCAAGTCCGAGCTGCTCGCCGGCCTCCCGGCCGAAGGTCTCGTCGTGGCCAACGCCGACGACCCCGAGGTCTCGCGGATCGCTCGCAGGCATTTGAGCCAGAGCCGTGGACGGATCGTCTGGTATGGCTTCGAGGAGGGTGTGGACGTGCGCGCGAGCGACCTCTCCCCAGCCTCCAACGGCGAGGTAGGGAGCCGCTTCCTGCTTTCGGCGGGTGGGCGGAGCGTCGAGGTCGCCCTGCCGCTCCATGGGCTCTACAACGTCGGCAACTGCCTGGCCGCGGCGGCCTCTGCCCACGCCCTCGGAATCGACCTCGCGGAGATCGCCGGGGCGGTCGCCGCCGTCCGCCCCGCCGCCAAGCGCGGGGTCGTCCACCGGCTGCCGGGGGGCGTCACCTTGATCGACGACTCCTACAACTCGAACCCCGACGCCGTGGACCGCGCACTGGAGGGTGCCGCGCTGCTTCCGGGCACGCGCCGGCTCGCCGTTCTCGGCGACATGCTGGAGCTGGGCCCCGAGGGACCCCGCTTCCACCGCGCGGCGGGAGAGCGGGCGGCCGAGCTGGGTTTCTCGCCGGTCGCCGGGGTGGGGGAGCTTTCGCGCGAGCTGGCCGCCGGTGCCGCCGGCAGGGGGGTGGAAGCGCCCTGGTTCCCGGACGCCGCCGCCGCCGCCGAGTGGGCCGCTCACGAGGTGCGGGACGGCGACCTCGTCCTGGTCAAGGGTTCGCGGGGGGTGAAGCTCGAGGCGGTCGTCGACCGGCTCCTCGCGGCGCACGGCTCCGAGGTAGCTGCCGCGGAAGTAACCGCGGGAGGGGCGCGCTAGTGCTCTACCACTTCCTCTTCCCGCTCCGCAATCATTTCCCGGTGCTGAACGTCTTCCGCTACATCACCTTCCGCGGGGCGATGGCGATCGTCACGGCGCTCCTCTTCTCCTGGCTTCTGGGGCCGGCCTTCATCCGCACCCTGCGCCGGCTGTCGGTTGGGCAGAATATCCGCGAGGTCGGCCCCCAGGCGCACCAGGTCAAGGCGGGGACGCCGACCATGGGCGGCCTCCTCATCCTCTTCGCGGTGATCGTGCCGACCCTCCTCTGGTCGACCCTCTACAACCCCTACATCTGGATCGTCATCCTGGTGACGTCGGCCTTCGGCCTCATCGGCTTCCTCGACGACTACCTGAAGGTCCGCAACCGGCGGAACCTGGGGCTCACGGCGCGCACCAAGATGCTCCTCCAGATCTTGGCCGCCGCCGGCATGGGCATCGCCCTCCTCCTCCTGCCGCACGACTACGGCTTCGATCCGACCCTCACCTTCCCCTTCATCAAGCGGCTGGTGCTCCACCTGGGGCCGTTCTACATCCCCTTCGTCGTCGTCGTCCTGGTCGGAGCCTCGAACGCCGTCAACCTGACCGACGGGCTGGACGGCCTGGCGATCGGCTGCACGATCGTCGCCGCCGCCACCTACGCCGTCTTCACCTACATCGCCGGCAACCGGGTGATCGCCGGCTACCTCCAGGTCTCCTACGTCCCCGGGGTGGGCGAGGTCGCCGTCTTCTGCGGCGCGCTCGTCGGCGCCAGCCTCGGCTTTCTCTGGTTCAACTCCCACCCCGCCGAGGTCTTCATGGGGGACGTGGGCTCGCTGTCGCTCGGCGCCGCCATCGGCAGCGTCGCCGTCCTCGCCAAGCAGGAGATCCTCTTAGCCGTCGTCGGCGGCGTCTTCGTCCTGGAGGCCCTGTCGGTCATCATCCAGGTGGCCTCGTTCAAGCTCCGGGGCAAGCGGGTGTTCCGCATGGCCCCCCTCCATCACCACTTCGAGCTCTCCGGGTGGGCCGAGCCCAAGGTGATCGTGCGCTTCTGGCTCCTCTCGATCCTCTTCGCGCTCCTCTCCCTCTCGACCTTGAAGCTGCGATGAAAGGCCCTTGGAGCAGCGGTGAGATCCGCCAGGCGTTGGTCTACGGGCTGGGCCTCTCCGGCCGCGCCGCGTCGCGCTTCCTCCTCGATCGCGGGGTGTCGGTCCTCGCCGTCGACGCGCGGCCCCGGGAGGCATTGGACCTTGGGGATCTGGGCGACCTGGTCACGGACCAGCGGCTCTTCGTGATCGCTGGCAGCGAGCCGGACGAGCTGCCGCCGTCTCCTCTCGACCTCGTCGTCGTCTCTCCCGGAGTGCCCATGGCCCGGCCCCTCCTCGCCGACGCCCGGCGCCGGGGCGTGCCGGTGATCGCCGAGGTCGAGCTCGCCTTCCCCTTCGTTTCCGGCATGGTCGTGGCGATCACGGGGAGCAACGGCAAGAGCACGACGACGGCTCTCACGGGCGCCATGCTGCGCGCCGCCGGCCGGGCCGTCGAGGTCTGCGGCAACATCGGCGAGCCGCTCGTCGGCAAAGTCGACGGCCCGCCGGGACGGGTCTTCGTGGTCGAGATGTCGAGCTTCCAGATCGAGGGGATCGCGACCTTCGCGCCGAAAGCGGCGGCGCTCCTGAACATCGCCGAAGACCACCTCGACCGCTACCCGAGCTTCGGGGAGTACGCGGCGGCCAAACGGGCTCTTTTCCGCGAGATGGGGCCGGAGGCGGTCGCCGTCTTGAACGCCGACGACCCCGAGACCCTCGCCGTCGCGACCCGCGCCCGCCGCCGGCTCTTCTCGCGCCTCTCCCAGGTCGAGGACGGCTGCTGCCTGTCTGGAGACCGGGTGATCGAGGTGCAGCCCGGGGGGGGAGCCGTAGAGCTCTTCGCCGCCGGGGACGTGCCGCTCGAAGGGGTCCACAACCTGGAGAACGCCATGGCGGCCGCTCTCCTGGCGCGCGCGGCGGGGGCCGAGCCGGCGGCGATCCGCGCCGGCCTCCTGGGCTTCACCGGCCTGCCGCACCGGATGGAAAAAGTCGGCGAGGCGGGCGGGGTCGCCTGGTACGACGACTCCAAGGGGACCAACCCGGCGGCCACCGCCAAGTCGATCGAGGGCTTCGCGGACGGCGCGGTCCACCTGATCCTGGGCGGCCGCAACAAGGGGGCGGACCTGGCATCGCTCTCTCCCCTCGTCGAGCGGAAGGCGCGCCGACTCTACCTGATCGGCGAGGCGGCTCGGGAATTTGAGCAGGCGCTCGGGGGCGCCGTCCCCTACGAAGTCGCGGAGACCCTCGACCGCGCGGTCCGTTCGGCCGCCGCCCAGGCCCGCCCGGGCGAGGTCGTCGTCCTCTCGCCGGCCTGCGCCAGCTTCGACCAGTTCAGGAACTTCAATCACCGGGGAGAGGTCTTCACCCGGCTCGTCCACGAGCGGATCGCAGGAGGAAATTTGATCGGAGGGGGAAATGGCCAAGAAGCTGGCCTTTGACAAGGTCCTCTTCACGACCATCATGCTCCTCGTCGGGGCGGGTCTCGTGATGGTCTACTCGGCGAGCGCGGGGATCGCCCGGGGCGCCCACGGCCCCCACGGGCTCATGAATCCCTTCCTCCTGAAGCAGGGGATCTGGGCCACCATCGGCCTCGGCGCGATGGCCCTGGTCATGCATGTCGATTACCGTCGACTTCAGCAGCCCGCGGTGGTCTACAGCTTGCTTTGCGGAATCCTCGTCCTCTTAGTAGGGGTGCTCTTCTCGCCGGAATTGAACGGTACCCGGCGCTGGTTCTTCCTCGCCGGCCTGTCGCTCCAGCCCTCCGAGCTTGCAAAGATTGCCCTCGTTCCCTTCCTGGCCTACCAGATCGACCGCAAGCTCGACCGGGTCAACCATCCGGACCTCCTCCTGCCGCTCGCCCTCTTCACGGGATTGACCGCCGGGCTCATCCTGCTCGAACCGGACATGGGCACCGCGGTGCT
>JAXDLD010000427.1:0-3195 GCA_034666805.1 Acidobacteriota bacterium | reverse complement strand
CGCGATGGCTCGACGTCCTCGTCTTCTTCGCCCTCCTCCTGGCGCTCGGGATGACGGGCTGGCGGCTTGCCCGACGGCTCCTGCCGGGTGAGGGATCGCTCTCGATCGCCGTCGCCGGCTTCACCGTCGCGGTGGCGGTAGCGGCCCTGCCGGCCATCCTCCTCGGCCATTTCGGGCTGCTCCGTCCGTCCTACTATCTCTTCCTGATCGCCGCGATCGCCCTCATCGCCGCCTTCCTCCAGTCGGGGAATGTAGGGGAGGGGCTTGCCCCCTCCCGGGAGGGGGCAAACCCCTCCCCTACGTTCGACTTCAATCGCTGGAGCGCCCAGGCCGAGGCCGCGCTCGTCCTCGCCGCCTCGGCGGCGTTCGTCCTCACCCTCCTCTTCCTCGCCTGGCGCCTGCGCTTCGAGCCGGTCGGGGCCTACGGCGGGGATGACGTCTCCTACCACATGGGGGCGGTCGCCACCTGGCAGCGGTTTGGCGACCTGCGGATGCTCAAGTTCGAGTTCGGCGACCGCAGCCCGGCCTTCTATCCCATCCTCGCCGAGATCTGCTCCTGGGTCCTCCTCGCCCCCTTTAGGGACAGCGACTTCGCCGCCCGCTGGACCCAGCTCCCCTTCGCCCTCTTCTCCCTCGTCGCCCTGGCCGCCATCGCCCGCCGGCTCGGTCTCACCCACCGCTCGGCCGCTTTCGCCGCCCTCTTCTTCGGCTCGATCTATCGAGTGATTCCCGTCCTCGCCTACACCGCCGGCAACGACCACACGGCCTCGTTCCTCACCCTGGCGGCCCTGGACGGCGCCCTCGCCACCGCCCGCTCCCCCAGCCGGGGCCGGGCCGCGATCACCGGCCTCGCCCTCGGGCTCCTCGTGGGCACCAAGTACATCGGCCTCTTCTTCACGGCGACGGTCCTGCTCGTCCTCCTGCTCCTCGTCCTCGCCCGGCCGGCCGGCCGCGCTCTCTTCACCACCGGCGCGGGGCGGCGGCGGCTCTTCGCCCTCGCCGGCACCCTCGTCGGGGTCGCCCTCGTGGCCGGCGGCTACACCTACCTGCGGAACGCCTGGACGACCGGCAACCCCCTCTACCCCGCCCCCGTCCACCTGCTCGGGCTCCCGGGCTGGGAGTCGGCGACCCTCGCCTTCCGCCGCCGCCTCCCGAACTTCCATCTCGACCTCTGGACCTACCTGACCGACCGCGGCGACCTCTTCGGCCCCCTCTTCCCCTACACCCTGCTGCCGGCCGCCCTCCTCGCTCCGCTCGTCGCCTGGGCGAGCCTGCTGCGGTCGCGGGTCGGTTCCTGGGCCGAACGGCTGGAGACGGCGGTGGTGCTCACCCTCCCCCTCGTCTTCTTCCTCGAGTTCCTGGAGCTGATGGACGATCATCGGGACGCCCGCTACTGGATGCCGGGGTTGGGCTTGATCGCCGTCGGCCTCGCCTGGCTGATCGAGCGGCTGGGGGATCGCGCGCCGCGGGCCGCCGCCATCGTGCGCGCCATCCTCCTGATCCTCGTCTTCCACCAGATCGACAAGCGGATGGACCTCTCGTACCCGCAGGAGGCTCTCCTCGTCCTCGCTCTCCTCGCCGCCGCCGCCTTCGTGGTGCTCCGAGGGGAGAGGCTGCCGCGCCGGATAGGCACCGTCCTCGCCGCCGGCCTGATCGCCGCCCTGCTGGCCGTGACGCCCACGCTGGCGCGAGGGGTCGAGCGCTACCAGGACCTCAAGTTCCGCGGCCAGCCCGCCGCCCTCGCCCTGGAGCAGGCGACGGGGGGGAAGGGAACCCGGGTGGCCTACATGGCCTTCAACCAGCCCTACCTCTACTACGGCAGCCGCCTGCAGAACGAGGTCTTGATCGTGCCCACGGTCTGGGACCTCCCCGCCCAGTATTACCGCTGGGGAGGGAGCGCCGAGTTCCCCTTCGACTACCCCGAGTTCCGCCGCTGGTGGCGCATCCTGAACGTCCTCGACATCCGCTACCTGGTGCTCCGCCTCTCCGGCGGCGAGGAGCCCCACCGAAGCTGGATCGTCGCCCACCCCGACCGCTTCCAGCGGATCTACGAGGGCGGCGGAGACGAGGTGTACCGGGTGGTGCGGTAGGCCCGCAGAAGCTCCCGGAGGACGAGGGAGAGGAGCACGAAGCCCGGGATCGCCGCCTGCATGAGGAAGCGGTTCCAGGTGGTCGAGGCGAGGGGGACCGGGTCGTCGCTGATCGTGTAGGCGGCCCAGCCGATACCCAAAGGGATTGCGGCGGCGAGGGCGAAGGGCAGGGCGGCGCGGCGGCGCAGCAGGCCTCGCCTGCCGATCAGGAAGAGGAACGGGGCGACCCACCAGAAGAGCCCCCACCAGAGCGCCAGCATGCGATGACGGAAGACCGAGAGGAGGAGCGGCAGGCGGGTGACGATCGCCGGCCAGAAGGAGCGGGTCCACACCAGGTTCTCGTAGGCTTCGTCGTAGCGCTGGGGGATCGCCGCGGCCCAGGAGACCAGGAGGGCCAGGGCCGAACCGGCGAGGAGGGTGGCGAGCCCGACGGGCGCCAGCCGATTCCAGACCCGCCGCCGGGTGCCCCGGCTCTTCCAGGAGCGATAGAACGGCAGGAGCCCTAACCCTAAGGCCGCGAGGGCAAGCGGCGCTCCCTCCCGCTTGGCGAGGACGGCCGCCCCGAGGAGCAGGCCGGCCGCGAGCCCCTGCGAGAGCGAGAGCCGTGGCCGGAGGAGGAGTAGGAGACCGGCGCCGTAGAAGCAGGCCAGGGGGAGGTCGCTGTAGGCGGTGACCGCGCCCCCCTCCGGCGAGAACCCGAAGTAGGGGATGAGGGCCGCCGCGAGCAGCGTGAGCGCTGCCGCCTGCCGCCCCGCCCAGCGCCGGGCGCCGTCGTAGACGAGGAGCAGAAAGACGGGGAGGAAAACGGCGTAGAGGGGCCGGAAGAAGGCGGCCCGATCGTCCCCCCCGGCCAAGTCGAGCACCGCGATCTGCGCCAGGGGGAGAAGGAGCGGGTAGCGCGGATGGGTGACGAACCAGCGGGCGTCGCGCAGGACCGGGGCATCGACCGTCCCCGCGGCGCGCACGAAGCGCGCCTGCGCCACCCAGGTCATCCGGCCGTCCCAGTCCCGCACCGCGACCGGGTTGGCAAGCGCCTCGCACAGCACGGCGAGCGAGACCGTGGCCGTCACGGCGACGGCCAGGGGAAGCGCGGCGCGCAGGAGCC
>JAXDLD010000426.1:0-10289 GCA_034666805.1 Acidobacteriota bacterium | reverse complement strand
GGGCCGCGGCTCTGGCAAGTCGGACGGCGCCTCCGGGCTGCCATCTAAAGCCAGGGTGGCGCCTCCCGCGCTCGGCCGCAGCCGGTAGGTGCCGGCCGGGAAGACCGAGACCGGGGTCTTCAAGGTGATCGCCGCGAGGGCGGGAGCGGCGGGAGCGCCCGGACCCGCCGCGGCGGCCCGGCCCTCCGGGAGGGTGCGCGGCGCGCCGGACTCGACCGTCCACAGGTTCCCCTCCCAGGCGACCCGCACCGTGCGCTTCTCCTGCTGGACCGTCCCCCCAGAAAGCCAGGGATTGCCGGCGAGCCGGCCGGCGGCCTTGGCGATCCCGGAGAGGACGGGGTAGACCCGGGCGGCGACCCGGAAGCCCTGGCCGCCGCGATCCGAGCAGGCGGTGACCTCGTCGGCAGGAGGGACGGCGAACGGGCCGAAGCCGGGGAGCTCCGGCGCCTCGACCTCGGCGAGCCGGGCCGCGGCCCCGGCGAACGCCGCCGGGTCCGGTAGCTCCTTGGCGAAGGCCGCCAGGTTCTGGTGCGGGTAGGGAATCCAGAAGCAGGAGTCGTACACCCCCGAGGCGAGGAGCCGGCCCGGCAGGTCCCCGGGGTAGGGCAGGGCGGGGCGCAAGCGCGGGAGGTACCAGAACCAGACGTGCCCGGCCAGTGCAAGGAGAAGGACGAGGGCGAAGAGGCAGCCGAGGCGGGGTCGCATGGGCGTATGCTACCTTCTCGGCGACTCACGGAGCGTTGATGTGGGCCGGTGCGGCCTTGCGGCCCTCCCCTTTGTGTTCCTACAGGAACCCGCAGCGTCCCCAACCCGGTCTCCAGCGTCTCTACGAGCGCCCACTTGTGTTCCAACTGGCAGTCCTTGTGTTCCAATTGGCTCCCCAGCGTCTCAAGCTGGACTTCCAGCGTTCCAAGCAGAGCTTCTAGCGTCTCCAACTGGATTTCTTGCGTTCCCACGCGGACTTCTCAGCGTTCCAAGTGGACTTCTAGCGTTCCAACTTGCGTTTCCAGTGTTCCCACTTCGACTTCCAGCGTTCCAAACCGTCTCCGGGAACACTCCGGAGCCCATTGGAGACGGTCCGATCGTGATTGGGGACGCTGGGGACGTTCCCGCGAACGCTGGGGAAGGCTCTTGAAACGCTACGGACGGTCCTGTAGACGCTGGGGACGGTCGTAGAGACGCTGGGGAACGCCCCAGAGAGGTTTCGGGTCGTCGTGGAACACTGGAGAAGGTCGTAGAGACGCTACCGAGGTGCCCGGACACTCCGGGAGAGCGGACGGACACGCTGGCGTTCCATGCGGAAGCGTCGCGGACGTCCACGGAGGGTCAAAGCTCGAAGGGTTCGTACCCCTCGAAGGTCGGACGTCGGCGCAGGGCCTCGGTGGCGTTCGGGAACTGCTCGGACATCAGCGTGAGCTGATCCCACCAGTTGACCCAGGCTCGCGGACGGTTCTCGCGCATAGCGCGGAAATCCTCCTCGGTCAGCGGGATGTCCCTCTCCAGGAAGAGCAGGTCAGCTATCTTTCTCGAGATCCTCGAAGCGCTCCCTCATGCCCTCACAGCACCGCGTACTCGAGCGACACCGTGCCCGTCTTCTCGTAGATCCGATGCTTCACCAGCTGGAGCTTCGTCCGTTGGGCCGGGTGAGGCAGGAGGGGCAACCCGCCGCCAAGGAGCACGGGGATGATCGCGACCTCGACCGCATCCACGAGATCCAGCTCCAATAGGCTGTAGAAGAGCGAGCCGCCTCCAAAAAGCCAGACGTCCTTCCCGGCTCTGGCCTTGAGAGCGGTCAAGGTCTCCTCGGGCTGGTCCGACACGGTCACGCCCGGACAATCGGCCGGACGCAGGGTGCGTGAGAAAACATAGGCCTGCGTGCCGGGCATGCCGACCCCACCACCCTGCTCGCGCGTCGCCTCATAGGTCTTCCGGCCCAGGAGCACAGTGTCGAACGCTTCCATGAGCGCGCCGAAATCGATATCCGGATCCATGACGATCCAGTCACTCTCCCCATTCGGGCCCGCGATGTACCCGTCGAGGCTCATGGCGACCGAGTAGCGTACGCGTCTCACGGCTGCTTCATCTCAACGATGATGGCGTGCAGCACCGTCGTGCCGATGTTTACCGCGGAGTGGGTGACGGGCTCGCGCCAGAGCGTGTCGCCGGTCTTGAACTCCACGTCGGTCGACTTGCCGTCCGCCGTGGTGATGCGGAGCTTCCCGCCCGCGATCACGTAGACGACGTTCGCGGGATGCGAGTGCATGCCCTCTTTGTCGCCCGGGTGGCTCACGGTCTCGAGCACCCGCACGCGCTCGTTCTCGAGCTTCAACTTGACTATCTTCGGCGACACCTTCTCCGCCTCTTGCGCCGAGAGGCCGGAGGCGGCGAGACCGAGGGCGAGGACGGTGAACAGCGGGAGCCAGAAGCGGGACGGCTGGCGGATCGGCATGAGGGACCTCCTCTGGATCGCTCGGAATTGGGCTCCGTGCAAGGTAGACGAGGTCCCTCCCGGGAGTCAAATCAGGGCGGACACGCCGCCGCAACAGGGCTTCGGTGAAGGTCGGGAACTGCTCGCATACCAGCGTGAGCTGATCCCATCAGTTGACCCTCACTCGGGGACGGCTCTGCCGCATAGCGCGAAAAGACCAGTGGACAGTCTCTTACCCCGCAACCCAAGGAAGCGGATGACTTCCACCTCGGCCGCTGCCAGAATTCAGGGCCGTTCGGCCTAACCCACGGGCAGCGAGCCCCACTCCACCGATCAAAGCGCGGCGATACCTCTTGTATGCGCAATCAGACTACCGCGGGCCGGTCCCAGGCTCCAAGGTTCCCCCGTCGAAGGACGGCCCGTGCTGGAGTTATTTGGCCTTCTTATCTTGAGATTTGGCGTTCTCCCACCCTTTGCGATAAGCGGCATTCTGATCCTGCTCGTATTCTCTGCGATCGAACTGATGAATCAGTGTTTCGTTGGGGGCGTTAAACTCATTCTTGCTGTAATCCTGCTCCCCCTTGTCGTGGTAGTGTTTAAGATTGTTGGGATCGGCTTTAGACACACTGACCTCCTCTCAGGTTACCCTACATGGAACAATCGATTCACATCTTTGCCGAAGGGTGCATCCATTACATGGAACACCAGCTATCTCTACGCGCTCGGTGCCGCACCCGGGCACGCCGCCGACACGAACGGCGGCACGACATAGTCCGGAGCGCTCTTACGATTGAGCTTGAAGTCGAGCGCCTCCGCCAGGTTGTTCGCGGCGGCGTCGCGGACCGACAGCGGCGGCAGATTGAAGCGCCACTCGATCATCTTGAGGACCGAGGTGTGATCGTAGGTATCCTGGGCGATCGCCCCGGGTGCCGCGAACGGCGAAACGATCACGCAGGGCACCCGGAATCCGCGGAGCTCGAAAGCGGGATTCACATCCGGCGCCTGTTCGGGGGCGATATGCTCAAAAAATCCGCCCCACTCGTCGAAGTTGATCACCATCACCGTGCTCTTCCAGTCGCGGCCCGTCGTCACCGCGCGATAGGTCCGGTAGAGCCAGGACTCGCCGGCGCGGATGTCACCGTGGGGATGATCGTCGGAGGAGGTGCCGGCGTCCTCGCTGACGAACGGCGGATCCACGAAGGCCACCTCGGGGAGGTTGCCGATGGCGCAGTCCGCGAGGAACTCGGCGTACGGTCGCGTGATCGGGACGTACTTCGGACCCCAGAGACCGAGGAAGGGGACGTCGTTGAAGTAGTAGCGCCCGCGGAGCCCGGCCTCGGCCAGGCGATCCCAGATCGTCGGCAGGGTGCAGAGGCCGAGGGAGTCGTCCAGCCGGTCGGTGACCGCCGAGTGCTGATAGATGCGGTTGGGATAGGTCGGTGCCAGGATCGGGGCGAAATAGCGGCTGCACACCGTCCAGTCCGGGGCGGCCTTGCCGAGGAACGGCAGATCCTTCTGGGTGTAGTAGCCGATCGAGTAGATGTCGTTCGCTCCCGCCCGCAGCCAGCCGTCGCAGGCGCCGCCGTCGTACTCGACCCGGCCGCCCTCGTAGGAGTGATCGGGATCGGGATGGCCGCACCCCTGATAGTCGGGCGCCAGCGGATAGGTCGGGTGGGTCAGCCCCTGGCGGTCCGTATAGACGAGCCCGGCCTGCCGGCCGTCGGCGCCGGGAAGCCAGCCGAGCAGGTGATCGAAGGAACGGTTCTCCATCATTACCACGACGATGTGCTGGATGCCGCTCTTGTCGGGTTTCGGCAGCTTCTTACGGGAAGCCGCCCACAAGAGCGACCGGCCCGTGGAGGAGAGCGCGCCCAGAGCGGCGGCCGAGCCGAGAACGAACTGGCGGCGGGAAAATTGCGGCATGAGTACCTCCTCCCGGCTGGAGCCTTAAAGCTCGGGATACCTGGAGAAGGTAGATGGAAGCGCCTCCCGAGCCTGCCGCGCGCCGGAAGCGCGGTTATGGGGTGGAGGCTGCAAGGCCTATGCCCCACCTCTTGACCGTTCCCCTTACTACTGCGGACAGGGCCCCGCGTTCACGAGAGTGATCGTCACCTGCCCTGTGCTTCGGATCTGAACGTCCTGTGCCGGAATGTGGACCTGGACGCAGGTCGCGGGCGCCGGAACCGGCGCTGGCGTCGGAGTGGGTGTCGGAACGGGGGTGGGAGTCGGGGTGGGGTGGGCCACGGGCGGTGACGTGAGGCGGTCGTAGGTCGGCACGAGGACGGCGTCGTACCAGGCGAACGATCCGCGGGCGACCAGCCTCGCATCCTCCTGATCTAACTCGGTCACCACGTAGTGAGCGGGATCGGCGAGCCCCAGGGGGTTGCCGGGCGCTTGGACGAGGGTGGTCAGGACGTCTTGCAAACGGCTGCCGGCCGCCCGCTCCCCGACCAGGGTACCCTTCTTCGTCCAGCTCCCCTTGCCATAACGGTTTTCGTACCGGTCGGCGCCGTCGATGAAGGGCCGGAACGCGGCGCTCGGATTGAAGGCCCCGGAGCCGTAGACCGGCTGGCTGGCGGCGGTGAACGCCTCGACCCAGCTGGTCCTCTGGGACCACGCATAGGCGGCGTCGCCGATCGTGGCGTAGCCGGCCGGGGCCGCGAGAGCCGCGGCGGCCCAGAGCAGGCCGGCGGCGAGCAGAAAGGCGAACCCTCCGAGGACTCTCTTCCAGGTCATGGGAACGCTCCTTTAGCTTGTACCAGGATATTAAGCCAGCCCGAGCTCCACCACCACCTCGGCGAGCCCCGCCAGCAGCTCCTCGTCCCCCTCCCCCACCCCGAGATCCGAGGCCTCTGCCGTCAGTTCGGCGATCAAGTCGGTCAGGACGTCGTCCGCCGGGTAGGGTGCGAGCGGCGGGGCGGGGCGGAAGGGGGTAGCACGGGCGGCGGCGATCTCTTGTATGAAGTCGGCGTAGCCGCGCGCCGAGCCGGCCAAGGTGCAGTGCTCCGCCATGTGCCGGCGGGCGTTCTCCTCCATCTCCCGGCGGAGCCCTTCATCCTGATAAAGGAGCCGCAGGTAGGCGAAGAGGGTCTCCTCCTCCGCCTCGTCCAGGGGGACCTTGGCGCAGCAGCCCTCGGGGATCTCGGAGAAGGTGCCGTCGTCGCTCACCACCACCGCCCGGCCGAGCCCGAGGAGCCGGACGACGGTGCCCGAGGTCTCGCCTGCCGAGGGGTAGCGGAGGTTGACCGCCACGTCCACCGCCACCATGTAGCGGAGGAAATCGGCGAGCTCCGTGTGCCCCACCTTCACCACCCCCTCCCGCAGCTCGGGTTTCAGGACCGCGTCGAGGTCGTAGTAAGGCGAGACGTCACCCACCAGCAAGTATCGAAGGTCGGCGGCATTCGGGGCTTCCCGGCGGAGCCGCGCGAAGGCGCGGAGGGCCACATCGAGGCGCTTGACCGGGGTGATGAAACCGAAGCTGGCGACGAGGAAGGCGTCCTGTGGCAGCCCCAGGGTCGCCCGCGCCGCCTCCCGGGTGAGGGTGGCCGCTCCCGGCAGGCCGTCGAGGCTCAAGTGATGGGGAACTTTGGCGATCCGCGTCTCGGGCCGGCTCTGGAGAACCCGCCGCCGGGTCGTCTCGCTGTGGACGATCACCCCCAGGGCGGAATCGACCGCGCGCTCGAAGAGAGGGTAGCCCCAGACATCGACGGGGATGCCGGTGTCGAGGCTGCGCCTGGCGACGCTAAGCCCGGAGCGGCCGTAGGCGTAGCGCATCTCTTCCAAGTAGCCCGCGGCGTCCCCGCCGACGAGGGTCAGGCCCCGCACCAGGTGGTGGAGGACGTACTCGTGGAGGACGACGACCCCTGGGACCTCGAGGAGCGTGCGGTAGATCCGGCCGTGGTAGTCGGCGCTGTTGCCGAGCTGATAGAGGATGGCGTCGTACTGCCCCGCCCGCTCGGGGAGAGTGCGCAGGGGGTGGACGGGGAAGCGCCGGGCAAGCTCCGGGATGACCCGATGGGGGTCCTCGGCGAACAGCTCCAAATCCAGGTGCTCCGCCAGATGCGGCAGGAGCTCGGCGCTGTAGTCGGCGATCCCGGTCTGCTGCGGCGGCAGCGGGCTCGCGTAGGCGACCCGGGTCATCGCGTCAGCTCCGCGATCACATGGTCCCAGTCGACGACCGCGACCCGCGCCTTGCCGGCGGCGCCCAGCGCCCGGGCTCTGGCGCGGTCGCGGTAGAGAAGGTCGATCCGCGACCCCAGCTCGCGCGCTCCCCCCGGCGGGCAGACGAAGCCGTTCTCGCCGTCGACAACGAACTCCAGGGTGCCGCCGGAGTCGGCGGCGGTGAGCACGGGCTTGCCCGACTTCATGGCCTCGACCGTGACGTAGCCGTAGTCCTCGTCATAGGGAGCGTAGAAGACGGCGAGGCTCCCGGCGTAGAGCCCGGGGAGGTCGCGGTCCTCGACCCAGCCCAGGAAGTCCACCCGCTCCGCCACCCCGAGCTTGGCGGCTAAGGCGCGGAGCGCCCCCTCCTCCGGCCCGGTGCCGGCGATCTTGCAGCGTACCGGGGTCTGGCACTCGGCGAGCGCCCGGATCAGGAGGTCGAAGCGCTTCAGCTCGTCCAGCCGGCCGACGGAGAAGACGTAGTCCCCGAAATCACCCTCGTGGTACTCCCGCACCAGCCGCGGCGGCGGGTGGAGAGCGGTGCCGGAGAGGCCGTTCCAGCGCTTCAGGCGGTCGGCCGTGTTCTGGGAGATGGTGTAGAGCTCGCGCGCCTCGGAAAGGGTCCGGCGGTCCATGGCCCGCACCATGTCGATCACCTTCTTGTCCCGCCCGGTCTCTACGAAGTCGCTGTAGGGGGTGCCGAGGAGGTCGTAGACCTGGCGCATCTGGTGGACGAGCCAGACCACCTTGTGCGGATGCTGGATCACATAGGACGGAAAACGGGTGGCGATCACCCGGTCGATCCGCTTCCCCCCGGCCTGGGTCAGGTCGACCAGCCGCCAGGCCATGGCGCTTTTGAGGATCTGGAGCCGGGAGGACCAGGCGAAGGGGAGGGTCACGACGGACACCTCGAAGCCCCGGCGCAGAAGCTCGTCCCGGAGCGACTCGACGAGCATCTCCGCCCCGCCGTAGGAGAAGGGCACCTGGGTCGAACAGATGCAGATCCGCATGCCTTGACTAGAGATCCTTGTGCTCCGCGGCGGCCGCGAGCCGCGCTTCGAGCTCGCGCAGGCGCCGCTCGGAGGCCTCCTGGGTTTTGAGGAGGTCTTCGAGGAGCCGGGCCACGGTCTGGTTATAGAGGTTCTGCTGCTCCAGGACCGGACGCGAGAACCACTTCATGAAGAGGTGGAAGACCGCCTTGCGCGAGAAGACGAGCAGGCGCCCGAGGACCGGCCGCGGCGAGACGCAGAGGGGCTCCTGGACGTACTCGCGGCTCTTCAATTCCAGGAGCTTGTGCTGCGCCTCCTCGCTCCCGGTGCCGGCGGCGGCGACCTCCGCCTGGCGCTGCCGCACCCCCGAGCGCACCTGGGCCAGGGCCTGGGCGACCCGCGCGACCCGATCGTCTTCGCTCATGGCCCCTTCCCCGTGAAGTCGAGGAACGTCCCGAGGTAGCGCTCGTCGTCCCCGCCGATCCGGTGGGCGGGGACGATGCCGTCGGTATTCGTGAGGTAGAAGCGGTAGAAGTACTCGTGGGGCGCCGCGTCGCCGAAGAACCCCAGGTCCCGGGCGACGGGTTTTACATGGAGGTCGATCGGCGTTCCGTGCCGCTTGGCGTCGGTGTCGAAGGCGACCCGGATGCGGTCGATGCCGCTCTCGGCCGTGAAGACGTTGACGTCCGAGAGCGAATGCACCCGGAAGCGGACGACAGAGACGGGCTCCGCGGTCACCAGGATCACCTCCGAGCGCGAGGCGCCCCGCAGCCAGACGCCGTTCGGGTTGCGCTCGTCGGCCAGGAAGTTCTGCTTCGGCACCACCCAGACCCCGTCCCCCCAGCCGCGCAGGAAGTAGCCGGGGACCTTGTTCAGGAGGGTCAGCTCGAGCGGCAGGGCCTGGAAGGCCGGCACCCGCACGTGCGCCTGGAGGGTCGCCTCGGGGGTGATCGCCTGGGTCGGGACGGCGATCACCGCGAGGGTCCAGATCCCGGCGGCGGCGAAGGGGAGGACGAGGCTCTTTTTCGCCCGCATCCGCCCCGGGAGGAAGAGGAGGGCCGGGTAGATGCTCGCGAAGTAGCGGTTGCCGAGAAAGCCCAGGCCGCCATGGTAGTTGTCGGGCCGCAGGAGGACGAGCGCCAGGCAGTAGCCGAAGAGGGAGAGCAGCAGGAGGTTCCGCCCGACGTCCTTGGGGCCCGTGAAGTAGAGGCCGAGGGCGAAGAGGGCGAACGGGAAGTAGGGCAGGAGGCCGGTGTGGCGGCCGAGGAGGAAGTACTCGGTGTCGTAGGCGAGCATCCGCGGGGTCGCCTGGATGCCGAGCCCCGACCAGGAGCCGAAGCTCGTGCCCCGGTAGAGCTCCCACATGTCCCGCTTGCTCTCGATCGGATACTGGCTCTCGAACGAGCGCCGCTGCACCCCGCGGTACGGGCTCCAGGAGCCGGTCATCCGGTGCTGCGTGCCGGCGAGGAGCGCCAGGGCGAGGAGGGCCGGGGCGGCATAGGCGAGGAGGGCGCGGAAGCGCCGCCGCCAGAGGAGGTCGAGGGCGATCGGCGCTCCCAGGAGGACCGCGGTCTCCTTGGAAACGAAAGCCGCGGCGACGAGCGCCCCGCCGAGCCCTAGGAGCACGAGGTCGCGCGTCCGCTCGGGACCGCCCCGGCGGCGCAGGTGCTGCCAGATGAGGAGGGGGAAGAAGATGCAGGCCATGTTGAAGACCTCGGGCTGCATCCAGAAGACGTAGACGAAGGCGACCGAGGCGAAGAAGAAGCCGGCCACGTAGAGGCCGACGTAGCCCTCCTCGTCCTTGAAGTACCAGAAGCCGGCCCAGAACATGGCGAGGAAGAGAGCCATGTTGAAGAGGACCAGCCCCTGCACTCCGAAGAGGCCGTAGAACGGCAGGGCCGCCGCCGAGTAGACGAACGGCTTGCCGTAGTGCATGGTCTTGCCGCCGTCGTTGGTCGACAGCACCACCCCGTTCGGCCCCTGATCCCAGAGCTCGTAGGCGCGGAAGAGGTCGCGATGGTCGTAGGTCAGGTCGTGGTCGTGCCAGAGGCTCTCCGTCATCATGACGTAGGCGGCCTCGTCGGCCACCGGGCCGGGCGGGAAGTGGACCTTGTAGAGCGAGAGCGCGAGCCCGAGGAGCGCGACGGACAGGCAGACGGCGTGGGTGGCGCGGATTCGCATTCGATTCGGCGGGTCGGTCGAGGGGAACGATACAGGAGAACGGGGGTCGGAGCGAAGCCGGGGAGGCGCTGCCCCCCTCCCCTGATAGACTTAGGCCATGAAAACGCACGCTTCCCGAGAGCTCGTCGTCCGCGACGGTAAAGCTGTCGCGGTGATCATCGACATCGAAGAGTACCAGGAGCTGCTCGAGCGACTCGATGATCTCGAAGACCTCAAAGCGCTGGAGGAGCTGCGGCGAGAGCCGCTCAAGCTGCGGCGAGAGCCGCTCAAGCTGCGGCGGCTCGAGGACTTTCTCGCAGAGTACTCGCCGAATGCATGAGATCCTCCTGACGCCGCAAGCCGAAAAGGATTTGAAACGCCTGCCGGCAGAGACGTTCCGCCGCGTCATCAGCGACATCAGGAGCCTGGCCCAGACACCGCGGCCACCGGGTTGCAAGAAGCTGAGCGGGTCGCGAAGCGAGCACCGCCGTGAGGTTTACCGGTAGCATTCGCCTGGTTGGTCGGAGGTCGGCGATAAGCCCCCCCCATGC
>JAXDLD010000425.1:0-10492 GCA_034666805.1 Acidobacteriota bacterium | reverse complement strand
ACCGATCTCGCGGAGCGGACGAAAATGTTCGCCGAGTCGGAGGCCGAGCTCCACGCCCGGAAAGACCCTCTCCTCGACTTCGCCTTCGCCCTGGACCGCGAGCTTCGGGCAAGGAAGGAGGCCGCCGACCGCACCCGGGGGGCGATCTCTCGCCTGCGGCCGGTCTGGCGGCGGGCGGTGATCGCCAATGCCGGCAAGCCGGTGGCCCCCGATGCCAACGGCACCCTGCGGGTGAGCTTCGCCCATGTCGACGGCTACAGCCCCAAGGACGGGGTGCGGATGGAGCCGCAGACGACCGTCTCAGGGATGGCCGAGAAGCATACGGGGTCGGAGCCGTTCAACGCTCCGGCCGAGTTGCTGAAGGCGGCGCCCCAGGCCCGGGTAAGCCGCTGGGCCGACCCCCGCCTCCACGACGTGCCGGTCGACTTCCTGGCCGACGCCGATACCACCGGCGGCAACTCCGGCAGCCCGGTCTTGAACGGCCGGGGCGAGCTGGTGGGGGTCAACTTCGACCGCGTCTGGGAGAACGTGGCCAACGACTTCGGCTACGACCCGCAGGTGGCGCGGAACGTCAGCGTCGACACCCGGTATCTCTTCTGGATCCTGGACAGCCTGCACGGCGAGGCGGCGCGAGAAGTCGAGAAGGAGATGGGGATCGAGCGGCCCTAAGCCAAGCCCATGCGCACGCCGATATTCCAGATTGATGCCTTCACCACCCGTCGGTTCGCAGGAAATCCCGCCGCGGTGATGCCGATGGATCGCTTTCTGGATGACACGGTACTGCAGGCCATTGCTGCCGAGAACAACTTGGCCGAGACAGCTTTTCTGGTCCCTGAAGGCGGCAACTATCGCCTGCGCTGGTTCACGCCCACGACCGAGGTGCCGCTCTGCGGCCATGCCACTCTCGCCAGTGGAGCGGTGGTTATGGAGCGGTTGGAACCTGGACGCAGCCGGGTGATCTTTTACTCGGCAAGCGGCCCTCTCACGGTGAACCGGACGGATACGGGTTATGTCATGGACTTTCCGACCCGGCCGTCCGAGCCCGTCTCGACACCGCCAGGGCTCGCCGAAGCGTTGGGCGTCGTTCCCGTCGAGGTTGTCGCCGATACCTTCAACTACATTGCTTTGCTCAAGAGCGCGCAGGTTGTGCGTGAGCTTGCTCCCAATATCCCGGAGATCGCCCGCATGGACCGCAGTGGGGTGATCGTGACTGCGCCCGGGGAGGGCATCTACGACTTCGTCAGCCGCTACTTCGCTCCGGCCAAGGGCATCCCGGAAGATCCCGTGACCGGCGGTGCACACTGCGCGCTGGCGCCCTACTGGGCCAAACGACTGAACAAGACGACGTTTCGCGCCTACCAAGCTTCCCGACGCGGCGGGGAGATCGTTTGTCGGCTGGTGGGTGATCGCATCGAGATGGAAGGCGCTTGCGTCTTCTACCTGGAAGGCGAGGTGGAGATTTGAAGAGGGCTAGAACATCTTGTTCTGCCACTTTCCTGGGGTTTGCACCCCTGGCTACCGACCTAAGCCCCTTCGGGGCAGGCATTCAGCGACTTTGACGAGATCCCGCGCCCGGTAGGGATAGAGCTTGTGGACATACGTACAGGGTGATACTCTCATCCGTATGCCAAGCCCCGCCAAGAAAGCCCCGGAGCGCCGTCCAACTCGGGAAGGGAAAGTCCGGAAGGAGTTCTGGCTGGACCCTGACGCTCTGCGCCGAGCGCAGACGATCCTGGGTACCGCCACCGAGCGGGAGACGGTCGAGGTCGCGCTCGATATGATCGCGTTCCGCCGCGAGTTGCTCGACGGCACGCGAGCGCTTGCCGGCATCCAGATCGATTCGGTCCGATAGGCGCCGGCGGTGCCGAAGTACGCTCTCGACTCCAACTGCTATATCGATGCCGCCCGGGAACCGGCCGCTCGCGCCGATCTCGAAGCCTTCGTGGCGAGGGAAGCCCCCCGGCTCTACCTGAGCGCGATCGTAGCAGCGGAGCTCCGGGCCGGTGCCCGAACGCTGCGCGACCGGCACCAACTGGAAAGACAGGTCTTGGCACCCTTCCTCCGCCGCGGTCGTGTCCTGACTCCCTCGGGGTCGGCGTGGGAGGCCCTGGGCCTCGCGCTCTCGCAACTCCGGGAGAGCAGCGGGCTCGACCTCAGGAGCGTGTCGCGGGGCTTCGCCTTCGATGTCCTCCTCGCCTGGAGCTGCAGGGAGGCCGGCGTCGTGCTCGTGACTCGCAACGCTCGCGACATGGAACGAATCCGATCCGTCTTCCAGTTCGAGTCTGTGGCTCCGTATCCTGCGCTCCAATAATGCCGATGCTGATCCGGAACTAGAAAAGATGCCAGACGCTCCCATAGAACAAGCGGCCCAAACTGTACCCGCGAAGTCCCTCGTGCTGGTTATAGGCGCAGGTGCCAGCAAGGAAGCCAACCTACCTGCGGGCGCAGAGTTGAAGAAGATGATCGCTGATGCGCTGGATATCCGCTACAATAGATTCGAGAATACCAGCGGCGACGACCTCATCGCCCAAGCCTTTCTCCTAATGGCCCAATCAGCAGACCAGCACAGAGGCGATATAGACCCTTACCTGTATGCAGCGTGGCGAGTACGAGATGCCATGCCTCAGGCAATCTCAATCGATAACTTCATCGATTCTCATCGCGGCGACCAGGATATTGCTCTCTGCGGGAAGCTCGCGATCGCTAGCTGTATCCTTGCGGCTGAACGTGCAAGTAAGTTGTATGTTGACCCAGGCAATGTCAACAATAAGATCAACTTCTCCGCCGTAGAGGACACCTGGTTTAATTCTTTTTTCCAGCTTCTCACCGAGAGCTGTGAGCAAGCAGATCTCCCGGACCGACTTTCTAAAGTCGCTATCGTCTGTTTCAACTACGACAGGTGTATTGAGCACTACCTCCATGCAGGTTTACAGAATTACTACGGGATGCGTCCGGAAGCTGCCACCGATGTACTCTCAAGTCTCGAGATACATCACCCATACGGAACTGTCGGAAAACTGCCGTGGCAGAGCCAGCAAGACGGATTCGCTTTTGGCGCTATTCCTCGACCGCCAAAGCTGCTTGAATTTGTCCACACACTCCGCACATTTACAGAGGGGATAGACCCTGAGCGAAGTGACATATCGGCAATACGTTCAACCCTCAGCACCGCAGAGCGAATTGCGTTCCTTGGATTCGCATATCACAGGCTCAACTTGCAGCTCCTGTTCCCGTTCTCCGCCACTGGACCTGCGCGGTCGGTGGAAGGGCGCGTGTATGCTACTGCGAATGGCATCTCGAACTCAGACCTTCAAGAAATCACGTCAGAATTGGGCACACGTGCAAAATTCCGCCTGTATGTATTCATCTCCGCAATGACCTCAAATGCTATGATCTGTTTCGAGAGTACTCGCGAAGTTTGTCGTTCCCGCTCCCATCGGATACCTGATTACAAGCTGCTGGGAGAAACGGCGAGGGCACCGGCGGATAGCGTTCCGCCCTTCCCCCCATTCCCTCCGGAACATTGCCGGCGCTGACACGACTGGCCCTGGTCCCCGGTTGACATTCAAGGTCCCCAGTTGGCAAAAAGGTCCCCAGTTGGCGAGCTCCATCCCCGGGTGGCAGCCCGGCGGCCTGGGAGCGGAGCGGAGCTTGCGGTGGCTCCTGCCGTCGCCGCAGAGTGGTGCCTACACCGGCCCATGATCGAAGAGACCTCCTGCAGCTCCGCCTCGTGCTCGCCCGCGCCATGAATGCGTCGGGCCGTCCAGGTGCGAGATCGAGAGGATACTCGGAGCGCGCCATGGCAGCCTTGCGGCTGCTCGGCGTCCTACCCGGCGACCTCCTCGCCGTCGGCTGCCCGGCGCTGCGCGCCGCGGGCTCGCGCCGCTGGCGCACTGGATCGGCCCCACAGCGGCACCGGTCCCGCCCTCTCGGACCGCCCGGCGAGTCGCCCCCTCCCCCCTCCCGAGAGGAGCTGACGGTGACGGTCCGCGTTGCACCGGGAGCTCGCCGCCCGCAACAAGCCCGGCCAAGCGGCAGAGACCGGGGGCGGCACCCGGTGGCGCGGCTCCCCGGCATAGTCGTCGCTGATCGAGATCGAGGCCGCGCGGGGAAGTCGAGAAGGAGATGGGGATCGAGCGGCCCTAAAGAGGGTGGACGTCCGGCACCAGGTCGACCACCCGCCAGGGCGACGGGTCGAGGAGGGAGCGCTTCGGAGAAGAGCGGGCTCCCACCAGCAGGCGGTCCGGGCCGCCGAGGAGCGCCGAGGGAATGCCGAAGACTAGGCCGCCTGCCCGGCGTTCGACGGTGACCGGGCGGCCGGGCAGGGCTCGCCCCTGGTCGAGCACCGTGCAGCCGCCGATTTCGCCAGAACGGCTGACCCGGAGCCGGATTTCCAGCTTGGGCATCCCGGCGAACGGGCGGTCGGCGCGGTAACCGAAGACGAACAGGGAGCCGCGGACCGCCCGCGGCAGGGCGCTCGCCAGCGCGATCTCGATCCGATCGCCGACCCGGCGCACCGGCAGTTGGGGCTCGTCCGCCGGCAGCTCGCCCGTGATCTCCGTCGTCAATTCGGTCGCCCGGGCGAAGGGGAGCAAGTGCCGCTCGCCCGAGCGCCACTGGCTGCGGTGGGCGGCCAGGGCCTGGCGCTTGACCGCCACCTCCGCAGGGGTCAGCCCCCAGCTCTGCCAGGCCTCGGACGTGGCGAGCGCCAAGGGCGGCGAGGCCGCTTCGGCCGGGCGGTAGCCCGGGGCCGGCCAGCCCGGGAAGTGGACGAGATAGGGGTGGAGGGTCGCCTTGACCTCGCCCGCCAGATCCCACAGGGCGACCCGGGTGAAGAGGTAGAGGGCGGCGTGGTCCGGGTGGTGGTCGGCCGGGTGCGAGACGAACACCTGGGTGGGGCGGAAGCGGGCGATCAGAGCCTCGAGATCGGCCAGCACCTCCTCCCCCCGATACGGGGCGCCGGGGCGGAGCGCGGTGGGATAGGGGACGGCCCGGGCGCGGGTGAACGGGCCGTGCCCGGGCGGGCGCGCCGCGCCCCAACGGGAAGTCCAGAGATCGAGAGTGCCGGCGTCCGGGTAGCCGAGGAAGGTCAACCGTTCGGCCCCGATCCCGAGGACGGCGGCGGCGGCCAGGGCCTCCTGGCGCCGCACCTCCCCCATCTTCCGCACCGCCGAGGGCTCGACGACCGGGTGCAGGCGGTAGGTCAGGAAGGACCAGGCGTTGGAGTCGCCATAGGTCAGGAAGGCGACCTCGGCCGGGATGCCGAGCGCGACCGCCCGCTGCAGGACCCCGCCGCAACCGAGGACCTCGTCGTCCGGGTGTGGGGCGAGAACGAGGATGCGGTCGCCGGGAGCGAAGTCGAGCCTGGCCGGCGGCACGGCAGCCGCGCTCCTCCCGCCCATCGCGAGCAGGAGGAGCAGGGCCGCGAATCGGGCGGACAGGAGTCGCGCGCTTCCGGGCGTCATTTCCTCACGTCGAGCTACCTCGGTAGATCGTTCCAGTTGAGGATCACATTGTAGACGAATCGGAAGTCGGAGTGGTTCAAGTAGCGGTGGAGAGGGTTGAAGGCGAAGAGGATCACCCGCCCCTTCCCCATCGGCACGTCGAGGATCGCCGGCTTGCCGTCGACCGCGTCTTTCCCCTTGACGAACCCCGAGAGGAGGAGATCCCGCTTCTCTTTCGCGGGGACGGCTGGCCCCGGCTCGGAGGGCCTGGCGGGAGAGGGTCTGGGTTGCGCGTCGGCATCCTCGACCTCGATCTCCCCGTGCGCGGTGCCGGAGGCCGGGGTCTTACCGCTCGCGCCCCCCTTCTCCCCCTCCTCCCGCGCCGGCACCTCCTTGGTGCCGAACTGGAGCACGGCGAAGCCGCGGTCCTCGTCGCGCACGTCCCAGATGGGACCGTTGCCGCGGAACACGGAGGGAAACTCCCCGTAGCCGTAGACGATCGGGTGGAGCGGCTTGACGACCTTGGCCTGGAGCTCCGAGCCGGGGGTGTTGAAAGATCCGCTCGCGCGCGACACCCGGCGCAGCAGGCCGCCGTCCACGGCCACGGTGCCGGAGTTCCCCAGGGTGACGAGGACGCCGCCGCCCTCGACGAACTCCTGGAGATGCTGGAGCCCCGTGAAACCCATGCCGCCGGTGATGTCCGGCGAGGAGTCCGGGATGCCCTGGCTGGGGAACTCGGCGGTCTTGGTATAGGGCAGGGGCCCGAAACGGGGGTCGATGCCGTGCACGAGCTCGGCGAAGTCGCCGCGGGCGTTGGGGAAGAGGATGACGTCGAAGCGCTCGGCGAGACCGCCGCGGCGCAGGTCGTCGGAGGAGATCAGGGTGTAGGGGACCTTCTCCTGGTCCAGGGTGTAGCGGACCCAGCCCGAGTCCTGGGTGTCGGTCCAGGTGTGGAGGACGGCCAGGCGCGGCAGGTCGACCAGGTGACGGTGGACATCGGGGAGGGCTGCCGTCCCCGTGAAGTCGAGCCCGGTCGCCGCCGCCACCGCCTCGACCGCCGGGCGCGGCGCCTGGACGATCCAGCTCCCGGCCGGGTAGCGCACGCCCCGGACCTCGAACGGCGCCTCGGCGGCGTCCACCTGATGCCCCGAGCCCGAATCGCCGCCGAGGAGGAGCCGGGCGCGCAGGAGCGCGTTCTGGCCGGTGTCGCGGACGAGGAAAACGTCCCCCGCTCCCTCCACCCGGCCATGCGGGGTTACGTCCTCTCCCACCGGCTGCATGGCGGCGTCGAAGATCCCCTTGTCGTCGATCTTGCTCCCCTCGACCCCGTAGAGGAGCGGCCAGGTCCAGCCCACGTCGTCGTAGGGGGTGTTGGGCTCGTCCTCGGGGAACTTCTGGACTTCGAGGAGGGTCTTGGCGGCGCCGCCGTAGGGCTGGTCGGTGCGCACCACGTAGCTCCCCGCCGGGTAGCTCTTCCCGCCGAGGCGGGCCGGCTGGGTGAGCCGGTGGACCTCGACGTGCTGGGCGCGGAGCTGGTTCACCAGGTAGGCGAGGCGACCGGCGTCGCGCTGCTCGGTCGGGAAGACCCAGGCATAGGGGGCCTCCGTCCGCCCCTTGGCGAGCGAGCGGTCACCTTTGACCCAGAAGTCGAAGAGCAGCTCCTGGCGATGGAGAGCGGCGTAGGAGAGCCCGGAGAGGACGCCGGCCTCCATGTAGTTGGTGTTGTTGCGGAGCGACCAGCGGAGCTTCTTTTTCGGCGGCCAGGGGCGGTACCACTGGACATCGGTGACCGGATGGCCGGCGTAGCGCGCCTTGTCGAGCTTGCGCTCGAAGGTGCCGGCCGAGGCGTTGCCGAAGGTCTCGTAGAAGCGGCCGGTCGAGTTGTGGAGATTGGCGACCGACAGCATGTAGCCCGGCCACCAGCCGTCGAAGAAGCCCCACACCCAGACCCCCGGCAGCCCCTGGGCCGCGAGCGCCCCGGCCTCGTGGTGGGCGAGCTCGGTCCACTCGTTGATCGCCACCGGGTCGATGGCGCTGTTGTAAGGGCCGTAGCCGGTCATGATGTAGAGGAGCGGGATCGACTCGTGGAGGTCGTGCATCACCTGCGGGTGGTAGGTCCAGAAGGCGCCGTCGACGGCCCGCGAGAGGGCCAGGGCGCGCTGCATGCCGTCGCGGTTGTTGTCGTGGAGGGCGTAGTGGCCCCAGTAGGGGGGCGACAGGAACTCGGACAGCTCCTCCCAGGGGAGGTCCTTGCCGCGCACGTTCCGGTAGTACCAGTCGACGACGCGGTCGCGGCCGTCGACCTCGACCACCGGGGTGATGAGGACGATGGCGTTCTCGCGGATAGCCTTGATCTCCGGCTTCTCGGAGACGGCGAGCCGGTAGGCGAGCTCCATCAGCATCTCGGGGCTGCCGGTCTCGGTCGAGTGGATGCCGCCGGTCAGGTAGTAGAAGACCTTGCCCTCGCCGGCCAGGCCGCGGGCCTCCTCGCGCGACGTCCGCCGCGGGTCGGCGAGGCGGGAGGTGATCGACTTGTAGCGGTCGAGGTCCTTTAAATTGGCGGCGTCGGAGACCTGGACGAGGAGGATCTCCCGCCCCTCTTCGCTGGTGCCGATCGTCTCGACCCGCACCCGGTCGGTCGCCTGGGCGAGCCGCCTGAAGTAGTCGTAGATCGGCGCCGTCCGCGACAGCTCGTCCGGCGCTCCCACGAGGTGCCCCAGCACCTTGGTGGGGGACGGGACGGTGTCGGAGTCGGGCACGTAGGCGACCGATTCGGGCAGGTACTCGGGAGCGGTCGTGTACTCGCGGATCTTCTCGACGCTCCCCGGCTCGGCGCGGTCGGGAGCGTAGGCAGCGGCGGAACCGGGGGGAGCGGGAGCCGCGGCTGGGGCGGGGAGCGGCTTCTCCTGCGCCAGGGCCGGAGCGGCCAGGGCGAGCAGCGTAGAGGCCAGGGAACGGAACAGCCACCCTCTCATCGAGACCTCCTGTCGGCGGTTGCGGGGCTACAAGCGATCGGCGGGAATCCTAGCGCACCTTGACCACCACGAGCGTGATGTCGTCCGCCTGCTCGACGTCCCCCTTGAAGCTCGAGAGGTCCTCTAGGACGGAGTCGCGGACGGCTCTGGCGCTGCCTTCGGCTGCCGTGGCCAGCACGCGCTGGACGGTGCGCTTCAGGCGCTCGTCGCCGTACTCCTTGCCGAAGTGGCTGCGGGCCTCGATCAGGCCGTCGGTGTAGAGGACGAGAAGGTCGCCGGGCTCGACCGGGACGACCTCCTGCTCGTACCGGGGCTCGAGCCAGGTGCCGAGCGGCAGGGCCCCCTTCCCCACCTCGGCGAGCTTGCGGGTCCGGGCCGACCAGAGGAGGAGCGGCGGGTGCCCGGCGCTGGCGAGCGAGAGGGTGCCCTGGCGGCTGTCGAGGACGGCCACGAGGAGGGTGACGAAGGTGCGGCGGTCGGTCGTCCTCCGGACCATGCGGTGGAGCCGGACGAGGACCTCGACCGGCCGGTGGAGCTCCTCCTCCATGAGGTAGAGGCAGCTTCGCACCCCGGAGAGGAGGAGCCCGCTCGCCAGGCCGTGGCCGGAGACGTCGCCGACGACCAGGGCGAGGCGCTCGTCCCCAAGCTGGAAATAGTCGTAGTAGTCCCCCCCCACTTCGGTGGCGGGGAGCGACGCCCCGGCGAACTCGATCCAGGGGACCTCGGGGGCGGCCTGGGGCAGCATGGCGAGCTGGATCTTCCTGGCATACTCGATCTCCTCGCGCATGCGGAGGCGCTCGCGGCTCCGCCCCGCCTGGCGCCGCCACTCGGTCAGGAAGACCCGCCGCCGCTGGGCGGTGATCGCGAGCGTCACCGTGAGAGCGAGGACGATGACGATCGAGGAGCCGGTCAGGGTGCCCCCGAGGGCCGGCTGCCCGGCCTTGCCGCTCGTCCGGTAGAGGAGGAGGAGAGTGGCGGCCCAGAAGGTGCCGAAGAGCAGGAAGTACTCGGAGACCCGGAACCGGAAGAGCAGGAGGACAACGGGGAAGATGAAGCCCGTCAAGGCGACGCCGCCGCCGTCCCGGCTCAAGGGGAGGATGAGGAAGACCAGCTCTAAGAGGATCGCGAGGACGTTGACGCGACGGAAGTTGCGCTCGAAAAATTCGCTGTCGCGGAGAGCGAAGAAGGCGAAGACGAGGAGGAGATTGCCCGCCGCGGCCAGCCCTTCCCAGGGGTCCCGCTGGACGATGGCGGCGATCGACAGGCCGAGCGCCGCGGCGGCGAAGAGGCCGAACAGGCGTTTGAGGACGACGTAGTTCTGGAGGTCGAACTGCTTCTGGACCGCCTCGCCCTCGCCCAGGAGGACGAGGTCGTCCATGTTGAGCGCCCTCATTCCGGACTCTTCCCGGCGGCTCCGCCCGTCCGAGGTTCGCGGACGGCGCGGGGGCCGGCGTCACGGAAGGTGGAGCCGGGCATGGCGTAAAGATACGGGAGTAGGAGATCGGGCACAAGGGCGCCCCGAGCGCCGCCCCGAGGCGAAGCGTTACGGAGGGAGAAGAAAAACTCTCCCGGAGAGGTTTTGGCAGGTCCCGGAGGAGTTTCGGAACATCCCGGAGAGGTTTGGGCCTCCCGGAGGCGGTCCGGAAGGATCTCCAGGGGTTCCGGCGCGCCTGGACCGGGCTCCTCAAGGATGGCGTCGAGCGGGGCGTCGAGGTCGCCAGCTCTCGGCCAACCTACTCAGTGTCCGGGTTCCGAGCGCAGGAAATAGGATCTGTTGGCCAACTGGAATAGGGTCCGATACCACCCTCCACGGGCCTGAGCGCGCCTGGCGTGAGGAGACGGAGTGATTCGCGGTGCAGCGAGAGCTTCTTGTCTGTCGTCTTTTTCATAATGTTCCTCCTGGGCGTCAGTATAGTCTCAATCTGATCACCGCCCAGGAGGGAGGATAGGAGCACCCTCTTATACACAACTTTGTGCTGTACATAGGCGCCAAAGTATGTTTCGCTGTTTCCCCAAGAAGGAATGACTATCGGGGAGGCGCCATGGGAAGTCGTATCGCAGGAGCGGAAGAGG